>CAKSBK010000097.1 GCA_934438035.1 uncultured Christensenellaceae bacterium | reverse complement strand
AAAATAAACAGAGCTAAAGAAAATACTGGAGGATGAAGAAAATGGGTTTTTTAACAGGTAAAGTCGCCATAATTACCGGCGGCGGACGTTCGGTTCTTTCAGACGGAAAATGCGGTTCTATCGGCTATGGCATTGCTACGGCGTATGCCAAAGAAGGTGCGAATTTAGTTATCACAGGAAGAAACGTAAAAAAGTTAGAGGATGCAAAAGAGGAGCTTGAGAGGCTTTACGGCATAAAGGTTCTTGCGGTTGCGGCTGACGTATCCTCCGGAGCGGATAACGAAGCGGTTGTTTCAAACGTGGTTAAGCAGGCTGTTGACGCATTTGGAAGAATAGACGTGCTTATAAACAACGCTCAGGCGTCGGCTTCCGGCGTGCCGCTTGCGGACCATACAACGGCACAGTTTGATCTTGCCGTATATTCCGGCTTATACGCTGCTTTTTACTATATGAAAGCTTGCTATCCTTATCTTAAAGAGGCAAAGGGTTCCGTTATAAACTTTGCTTCCGGCGCAGGTCTTTTCGGAAACTTCGGTCAGTGCGCATACGCTGCCGCAAAGGAGGGAATAAGAGGTCTTACGAGAGTTGCCGCTACGGAATGGGCGAAGGACGGAATAAACGTAAACATTGTTTGCCCGCTCGCTTGGACTGCGCAGCTTGAGCAGTTTAAAAACGCTTATCCGGACGCATTTTTAAAGAACGTACATACTCCGCCCATGGGGCATTTTGCAGATGCGGAGACAGAGATCGGCCGCGCATGCGTTCAGCTTGCTTCCCCCGATTTTAAATATATGTCGGGCGAGACGATTACTCTTGAGGGTGCTTTAGGTCAAAGACCGTAATAAAAACTTAAATAAACAGCCGTCTGTTTAATTACAGACGGCGTTTTTTTAATACTCCGCTTCCATTTCTTTTACTTTTTTATAAAGAAAAGTGTTTTCCGGAACGAGTATGTTATGCTTTTTTGCTATTTTTATTACGGTTCCCGCGAACATTTCCACTTCTGAGGGGCGCTTTGCGGCGCCGTCCTGAGCCATTGACGGCATGCTGTCGGGAAGAAGCTTCTTTTCTATATCTACATAAAAATTCAGGTCTTTTTCGGTAAGCTCGACTCCTTCCGCGCGGGCTATGGCGATTACTTCTCTCATTGCGGCTATCATAGATCTGTTGGCTTCGCCCTCTTCTAGCACTCCGCCGTAGGTGGTTTTAAAAACCATACAAGCCTGGTTTACGCCGACGTTGAGCAGAAATTTTCCCCAAAGCGCATGCATTATGTCTCCCGGGACGGAATATTCTATTTTTGCTTTTGTGAAAAACTCACATACGTCGTCAAGCTTTTCTCTTTTGCGTTTATCCGTTATTCCGAGAAGCACCGTTCCGCTTTTTGAATATGTAAGGGCGCTTTTTTCTCTCATTGCGTCCATTCCCTGAGCGATTGCGTAAAGAAGCTTTTCTTCGCCGTATCTTCTTGCGATTATCTCTTCGCTGTCTATTCCGTTCATTACGGAGATTATGACGGTGTTTGAGCCTACGCAGTTTTTCATGGTTTCAAGCGCGCTGTTGAGGGAATTATATTTGACTGCGACTATTACAAGGTCGTAAGAACCGGCTTCGTCAGCGCGCACCGTGGGAAGAAAAACTTCCTCTCCGTTAACCGTAAAGCTTTTTTTCTTGTAGCTTTCGAATCTGTCGTCGTCTAAAATATAGCTTACGGCGTCCTTTCCGATATTTTTATATATTTTTGAGCCGTAAAGAAGCCCGAGGGCTCCCATGCCTATTATTGCGGCGTTTTTAATTGCCATATCAGTCTCCCAAATCCTCGTCGACAAGTATTACGTGCATGTCTTTACCCCTTGTCGGACGCTCTATTATTGTTGTTACGTTACACATTCTGTCAAGCCCGTTGCAGTCTGCGCATTTTCCTGTTATTGCGCAGGGCGTGGTTTTTTTAAGCCTTTTTGCGTTATTGGGACATGATACGTTTTTAATATGCTCCATTGCTTTTTCGTAATTTTCCGCAATTTTGTTTTTGCCTATTACGAAAACGACTCTTTTAGGGCCGTAAAACATTGCGGCGCAGCGGTTTCCCGTGCCGTCGATATTTACTATGCTTCCGCCCTCGGTTATTGCGTTTGAAGAGGTTAAATATACGTCCGCATTCATGCCGGCTTTCATGGCGTCCTCAGGGTTTTGACCGTGTTTTATTGCGTATACTGAATTATAAAACGTCTTTTCGGGGTCGTCTGCTATCATTTCCCATATTCCGGAACGGTAAAGGGTTGTGCTGCCTCCCGCGCCGACTGTTTTTGCGTCTTTAACGAGTTTCTTTACAATCTCTTTTGCTTCTTCGGCGTTCTTTGCCGCATATGCGGTAAAATGGTGCCTGTTTAATACCTTTACCAAGGCTTCTATTTTATTATCCATTATGTCTCTCCTCTCTTAAGCTATAAATAAAGTATAGCATAAATTCATACGAGAGGTTAAAGAAATCTTGCAATTTACAGCGTTTTACAATAAAATATAAATTGACTTCATTTGCGAATACGGCAAATTTTACGGAGGTAATGATGTCAAGACAGGATAATATAAGAAATTTTTGCATTATAGCTCATATAGATCACGGAAAATCCACACTTGCGGACCGCCTTATCGAAATGACGGGGACCGTCTCAAAAAGAGACATGGAAGAACAGCTTTTAGACACTATGGACCTTGAAAGAGAGAGGGGAATAACCATAAAATCTCAGGCTGTAAGAATGTATCACGAAAAAGACGGGGTGGAATATACTTTCAACCTAATAGATACTCCCGGACATGTGGACTTTAACTACGAGGTTTCCCGCTCTCTTGCAGCCTGCGAGGGAGCGATACTCGTCGTAGACGCAACTCAGGGAATTGAAGCGCAGACGCTTGCAAACGTATATTTGGCGCTTGATAACGACCTTGAAATTCTGCCCGTTATAAATAAGATAGACTTACCCTCTCAAAGAGCGGAGGAGGTCGCGCGGGAAATTGAAGACGTAATAGGGCTTGACTGCAGCTATGCGCCGAGAATTTCAGCAAAAGCGGGTATAGGTATAAAAGAGGTTTTAGACGCTATAGTAGATCACCTGCCGGCTCCCAATGGAGACAGCAAAAAGCCTTTAAAGGCGCTTGTTTTTGACTCTTACTACGATAATTACAAGGGCGCTATAAGCTATGTAAGGGTGATGGACGGCAGCGTTAAAGAGGGAACGAAAATACGCTTTATGGCGACAAAGCAGGATTTTGACGTTGTTGAAACGGGCGTGTTTACCCCTTCGCTTACTCCTGTTAAGGAACTCAGGGCGGGCGACGTAGGATATATTGCGGCGTCGATTAAAAATATTCAAGATACCAGAGTGGGCGATACGGTTACGGATGCGCTCAACCCGACGGATACTCCTCTTGCGGGATATAAAAAAGTAACGCCCATGGTTTTCTGCGGAATTTATCCTGCCGACGGCGCAAGATATGACGACTTAAAGGAGGCGCTGGAAAAGCTTCTTTTAAACGACGCTTCTTTGGAATACCAGCCGGAAACCTCGGTCGCTCTCGGATTCGGTTTCCGCTGCGGATTTTTGGGATTGCTTCATATGGAAATAATACAGGAGCGCCTTGAAAGAGAGTTTGATTTGGACCTCGTTACGACGGCTCCGAGCGTAAGCTATAAGGTGGTTAAAATGTCGGGGGAGGTCGTTGAGGTTGACAATCCTACAAGTCTTCCCGACCCTTCTGAGGTCGACCATATGGAAGAGCCTATCGCAGACGTTTCCGTTATGACTCCGGAGGAATACGTAGGCGCGGTTATGGATATCTGCCAGGAAAAGCGCGGCACCTTCAGAAATATGGAATATCTTGAGCAGACGAGAGTTGTATTGCATTACGACCTGCCGTTAAACGAAATTATTTACGACTTTTTTGACATATTAAAGAGCAGAACCCGCGGCTACGCTTCAATGGACTACGAAATAAAGGGCTACGAACGCTCCGAGCTTGTTAAGCTTGACATTCTTTTAAACGGAGAGCTTTGCGACGCTCTATCCTTAATAGTTCATAAAGACAGAGCGTATTCGCGCGGAAGAGCTATTGCCGAAAAGCTTAAAGAGGTTATCCCGAGACAGATGTTTGAAATTCCCATACAGGCGGCTGTAGGAGGGAAAATCATAGCGAGAGAAACCGTTAAGGCTATGAGAAAAGACGTTCTTGCAAAGTGCTACGGCGGAGATATTTCAAGAAAAAAGAAGCTTCTTGAAAAGCAAAAGGAAGGTAAAAAGCGCATGAGACAGGTAGGCTCCGTTCAGGTTCCCTCGGAGGCGTTTATGGCGGTTTTGAAAATATGACGGGACTTTATATCCATATTCCCTTTTGCAAAAGCAAGTGCGCTTACTGCGACTTTCTTTCATATGTCGGAAAAGAGAAATATATAGAAAGCTATATTGACTCGGTTATTTCGGAAGCGGCGGAATACGGCGGGCAAATTGCCGACACGGTTTTTATCGGCGGAGGGACGCCCTCCGTTTTACCTAAAGGAGAGATTAAAAGGCTTCTTGACGGAGTAAAAAAGCATATAGAGTTTACAGACGCCGCCGAAATAACCGCCGAAGCGAACCCGAATTCTCTTACTGAAGAAAAAGCGGAGGAATATAAGAGCGCGGGAATTAACCGCGTTTCGTTAGGTCTTCAAACAGCGAACGCCCGGCTTTTAAAGCGAATAGGCAGGACGCATACCTTTGAAGACTTTTTTAATGCCGTTAGTTTTTTAAGAGCGGCGGGAATAGAGAATATAAATGCGGATATAATTTACAGTCTTCCCTCTCAAACGATGGGCGATATTGAAGATACGGTTAAAAAGCTCATTTTGCTTAATATACCCCATGTTTCGGCATATGCTTTAAAGCTGGAGCCGGGAACTCCGCTTTTTAATGAAAATCCCGAGCTTCCGGACGAAGACACCGACAGGCGTATGTTTTATCTTATAAGAGACATGCTTAAAAAAGAGGGGATTTTTCGTTATGAAATCTCAAACTTTGCAAAAACGGGTTATGAATGCGCTCATAATCTAAAATATTGGAGAGTTGAGGACTATATAGGTCTCGGAGCCGCGGCGCATTCCTGCTTTAACGGCAGGAGGTTTTATAATCCTCATTCGCTTACGGGATACATTT
>CAKSBK010000096.1 GCA_934438035.1 uncultured Christensenellaceae bacterium | reverse complement strand
GGGGCAGGCTGTGTTCTTTTAAGCGCAGACTGCGCAGACTTCACCTCACCAAAGGCAATAAGAGCCTCTATGGGGAGCGTTTTTCACATACCCGTAATTACATCGGGCGACTTTATTTGCGACCTTAAAGAGCTTAAAAAAGCCGGAATAAAGCTTATTGCAGGGCACCTTAAAGGAAACGGCGTTCTTAAAAAGGGAGATAAAAACTGCGTTATTATAGGCAACGAAGCGCGCGGTCTTTCAGACGAATGCTCCCTGCTTTGCGACGTTCTTTACAAAATCAATATATACGGTAAGGCGGAAAGCTTAAACGCAGCCGTTGCGGCAGGGATATTGATGTATAAAATTATTGACGGATAAGGAGATTAAATATGATTAAACACATAGTTTGCTTTAAACTCAAAGACAACAGTGCCGAAAATTGCGAAAAGGCCAAGGAAGTTCTTATGTCTATGAAGGGGAATGTTCCCATGATAAAGGACATTGAAGTCGGAATAGATTTTCTTCATTCCGAGCGCTCCTACGACATTATTTTGCAGGTTACGCTCGAAGAAAGCGAGCTTCAAAATTACCAAAACGACCCCTATCATTGCGGCGTTGTTAAAAAACACATGCATGCCGTAAGAGAAGCGAGCGTTGCGGTAGATTACAGAATTTAATCTTCCCTTTGTAAAACAATCGGGTACCAACCGTACAAGAAAAAATCGTTAAAACCACCGATTTATTTAAAACCCTGCTCAACGCTATGTTGAACAGGGTCTTTTCGTTTATCCCTACCTTTTTGCGAAGCTTTAGGCATACGATAAATATCCGTCCGCTATGGCGGTTTTGATATTCGAGCATAGAGCTAATATCACCGTCTGAGCACACATGCGCTTCAAAATGTCTATAGCATGATTTATTTTAAACATTCTCCTAATGTGCTTTTTGCCGGGGAGCTTCTTTATCTTATCAATCCGAAGCTTTTTTCATCGCTTAAGCCTTCCTTTTACTTGACCGGCGCACATGTTTTTCCGATATTTAAAATAAGCTTTCCGAAGCGGCAGAATCTATCGCAGCAAATCCTCTTGCGTTTTTGCCGATATTGCATACCCAAAAACCGTCTTTTTGCTTTTTTCAGTGTGGAATCAGAAATTCTGCGCTATCGTCCAGCCTCCGTCAACGCATACTATCTGCCCCGTAGTGTATGACGAAAGCTCGTCCGTTGCAAAATACAAGCAGATTCCCGCCATTTCATCAACTAACGCCTGCCTTTTCATGGGTATATGCTTAATAAGCTCAGCGTTTTGGTCGTCATGCATTATCGCCTGCCAGCTTCCGTCCGTCATAGGAGTCGAGCCGGGCGCTATGGCGTTTACTCTTATATTAAACGGAGCATATTCCGCAGCAACGCTTTTAGTAAGGATATTCGCCGCATTTTTTGCCGCAGGAAACGCGCACTGCATTCTCAAGGGAACGTAGCTGTTTACCGAGGTAGTGTTAATTATGCTGCCGCCCCCCTGTTCTTTCATTACTGGAAGCACCGCCTTTAGCGAGCGTATAAGTCCGTAAAAATCCACGTCCATCATCCACAGAAATTTCTCGTCCATAAACTCGTTTATAGGGCGCCTGCAATCCTGTGGTATATTTACTCCCGCATTATTAATCATTACGTCAATTCTTCCGAATTTGTTTTTCACATATAAAACAGCGTCGTTTACGCTCTTTTCCTCTCTTTGGTCGTAATGTATATACTCTGCGAAAAGACCCTTTTCTCTTATCTCCCGCGCCGCGGCTTCGCCCCTTATGTCGTCAATATCTGCGATTATTACTTTTGCGCCGCAATTTGCAAATTCGTTTGCAAGCGACTTACCTATAAAACCCGAAGCTCCCGTAATAATAACAACCTTGTCTTTTACGTTTATATTTTTCATGCTGCACCTCAAAACGTTCTCATATATCCGTAATCAATACCACCTGAAACAACGGTAATTTCCCCGTTTTGCATTTCTGCCCCCGGGGAACATAAAAACAATACCGCCTGCGCCACATCCTCCGGAGTTACCGCTCTTTTTACGGATTGATGAGAAATCGCCGCTTCGTCTTTTAAATAAGACTCATCTTCATACTCCCCTCTCGCTATTGTGTGAAGCCTTATATTCGTTTTATCAAGCTCAAGCGCCCACACCTTTATTAAGCTCATTGCCGCTGCGGCGCAAGCAGAATTGACGCTTAAGCCTATCCTCGGAACAATTCCCAATACGGAAGTTATGTTTATTATTACTCCGCTGTTATTTTCAACCATTCTTTGAAGCGCTGCTTTTACGGTGTAGTAAAGCCCCGTCACCTCGGAGGATATTATTTCGTCATACCTTTTCATGTCCGTCTCGTGAATAAGCGCTCTGTCCTTCTGCTCGGGCGTATCCTTCACGCAATTTATGAGAATATCCGGATTGTGCTTTTCACATATTTTTTCATAATCCGCATATATTTTTTCACCCGAGCGCGGGTCTAAAACCGCAAAAAATACCTTTCCTGCAAATTGCGAAAAGTCTTTTTCAAACCTTTTTGCTTTTTTCTCTTCACTGTCCGCCAAAATAACAGCCGCTCCGTTTTTTAGAAGCTCGCTTGCCGCCGCTCTTGCAGTCTTACTTCCTCCGCCGGTTATAACCGCGGTTTTTCCGTTTAAATCAACCTTCATTTGACCTTCCTCAACGTTTTTTGTTTATTATATCATCTATCGTCAGTTATTCACAGTCAAATTATTAAATTATTATTTATAAATAAAAAAAGCGCTTCCTTTAAAAGGAAACGCCTTAAGAAATTCGCTTTATTACTTCTTGAACTTGAAGGACTTGCCCCAAGCGTCTTTTCTTGCGAAGTAGCAGCCGTTCTGCTCCTGCTTAGGCCACATTGTCATGATTGTGAAAGGCTCGTCGCAATCTCTGTTGTCAATCCAGTGGAAAACGCCGCCGGGGATGATAATGAAGTCGCCGGGTTTAACATCGTAAACGGTCTCTTCGTCTTCACCGGGGATATCCTGACCGGTAACAACCTTAGCGCCCTTAGCGCAGTTAACTACATAGTAGATTTCCATATCCTCATGAGCGGAGCCAGCGAGTCTGGAATGGGGCTTTAAGTCGCCCATGTTGCAGTTGATCATGTGCTCGCCTTCGTTAAGAAGCTCGTCGCCGGTCATCATGTAAGAAGTGTAAACATCGTCACATACGAAACCTTCGATCATGTCACGGTTGATGAATATAGACTTTCTCTTCATTTCAATTTTCTCCTTTTTTATATTAGGTTGAACGCCTAACTTGTTTATATGTTGATTGTACAACATTGTGCTTTTTTAGTCAAGGCTTATTTAAATTTTTATTAAGATTATTTTAAGCTGCAGTAATCTTCTACAATTGCGTTTATATTTGCGCTCACTTTTTTCTCTTCGGGATAAGTCTTTACAACCTCGACGCTCTTGAGCTGCTCGTTAATGGTTTTCTTCATTTCCGAAGCGGCGTCCGCTCCCTTTTCGTAACCGCCCTCTTCATAGAGCTTGTCAAGATATGCCCTTGCGCTGTCTCTTAAAACGTACATCTGCGCCGCTATATCGCACAATGCAGATTCCGTAGCAGTGTATTTATCCATAATTGCGTTGAGATACTGTGCATAATATTCATATGTAGTATCCTTGCTGGCTAAAATAAGCTCATCATACGCTCTTTCCCTTGCGTCTTCGTAGCTTTCCTGAAGATTCTGTCCCTTTGCAAGCTCGTACAATGCGGTATACGCAATTACCTGATCAACGCATTCGGAATATATTACAGATGTATCTATATCTTTTCCTTTTTGCTTATAAAGCTCCGAAAAAGATTCGCCTACGAGCGCGGCGCCTATCTTATTTGCCGCAGAAAGCTCCGCATAATAATACTTTACCACGTCCATTTCAACTTCGGTTTCACCGAC
The DNA here is from genome assembly GCA_934438035.1 of uncultured Christensenellaceae bacterium. Lineage (GTDB taxonomy): Bacteria > Bacillota > Clostridia > Christensenellales > Christensenellaceae > HGM11616. Next base: position 1,269 of record CAKSBK010000096.1, on the reverse strand, counting down.
TTTTGCAATTACCGTAGTTTTGGGAACATTTTCCCAATCCGTTTTGTCTGCGCAGGATGTTAACGCAGCAAGTGCGCAAACAAGCGCCAGCATCAGGCAAACTATTCTTCTTTTTTTCATATTACATCTCCCTTGTCAGTTTCTGCTTGCGGGAAGCGTGGAGCCGCCGTAAGGCATAACTATTACGCTCGCGTCTTCTCCCAACTCCTTAACCGCAGCGGCATATGCCTCCTCAACGGTCTTAAAGGGGGTAAAGAATATGCTCTTTACAAACTCGGGGGCAAGGTCGCTTACAAGGAAAACCTTGCTCTTCTGCATTACCATAGCTATTGCGGCAGCCTTGTGTCCGCCAAGCTGGAAGTTGCGCTCAATCTCCTCAACCATGAAGTCAACAGAGGGCGAAGTAGTCATCCATTTTTCAAAGCAGCCCTCGCCGAGTCCCTCTTTACAGGAAGCACATAATATTATTATACCACCTTCTCTGACGGCGTGCTTGGAATTATCGAGAGATTTTTGCGCCTGATATAAATTTATATCCTTGGGGAATCCGCCGGGGGAAACCAAAACGATGTCCGCTCTTCTGGGAATTTCTATCTTATAGAGCTTATCCAAGAACCTGCAGCCCTCTCTGTGAGCCTTGATATAATCGCCCGCAACGGCTTTTATTATCTCTTTATGCGCGTCTAAAACGACGTTTACTATAAAATCTATATGACGGAATTTTGCAACCTCGTCAATATCCTCTCTTACGGGGTTTCCGTCAAGCTTTCCTGCATGCGCCGTCTGCTCAACCATTCTTGAATGGTTTGACTGAATGGCGGCTCTCGTGCAGACGCCGGGCATTATAGCCTTTGCGCCGCCGGAATAGCCCGCAAAATAGTGATATTCGATATTTCCCAAACAGATAACTCTGTCTGCCTCCGCAACGGGTCTGAAAACGTCGTAGGGAGTTCCCATTTTGGAAGTTCCCAAATGCACTGCGTCTTTCGGGTCACAGTCTATGCAGCGAACCTCGTTATACACCTCTTCGCCTACAAGATGCTTTTTTTCTTCCTCGGTATGTCCCCTGTGAGAGCCTAAAGCAAAAACGACAAATACGTCTTTCATATCTACTCCGGCGGACTTTAACTCTTTAAGGAGGGGAGGAAGAACTTTATATGAAGGTATGGGTCTTGTAATATCGCTTGTAATAATGGCAATGCTCTCGCCCGGCTTTACAATTTCGCTCAGTCTTGCGGAACCGATAGGATTATTAATCGCTCTTTCAAC
>CAKSBK010000095.1 GCA_934438035.1 uncultured Christensenellaceae bacterium | reverse complement strand
CCTGTAGACGTTAAAAAATCCGCACGCTGCGAGTATTGCGGAACTGTAGTAACTGTAGACGCTAAAGATTGGGTTATTTCTTCTATAAAAGGTATATCTCAACGCACGGCGAGATAAACTGTAAATGCGGCGGTCGGTTTTAACCGACCGCTTAATTAAGGAGAGAATATGTTTTTAAAATATCTTTACGTTTTTTTTATTTCCATGGTTCCCATAATCGAGCTTAGAGGTGCGATACCTATCGGTATTGGAATGGGTCTTCCCGTTATACCGACTTATATAGTCGCGGTTTTGGGCAATATGGTTCCCGTTCCGTTTATATACTTCTTTGCGCATAAAATACTTAAATGGGGAGCCTCCTGCAAGGTTAAATTTTTCTCGAAGTTCTGTTCTTGGTGTATTAAAAAGGGCAATAAGGCGGGCGAAAAGCTTAAAAAAGGAAAAGCCGGAGCGTATATCGGTCTTATGTTCTTTATAGGAATTCCTCTTCCCGTAACGGGAGCATGGACGGGAACTCTTGCCGCGAGTATATTAAACCTTGATTTTAAGAAGAGCGTTTTTGCGGCAATGGGCGGAGTCGTGCTTGCGGGCATAATAACAGGGCTTTGCAGTATGGGCATTTTCGGCGCATTCGGCAAAATTTTCGCCGTTTAATATGAATTGGTTTTTTATAATTACAGGCGCTCTTTTAATTTCGGACACGCTTTTTATATTAACCGTATCAAATATAAATATCGGGGTGATTCTTCCCGCAATTTTGGGAACGCCCCTTTTAATATACGGATTTTTTTACTCCCGATTTTTTTTAGGAGCGCTTATATACGTAAGGTATGCTTTTTTGATATTGTATATTGCCTATATTGCAGTTACTTTGCCCACAATTGCGGTAATTGCGGCTAAGGGCAAAAAACATCCTCCGGACGGGGCGGACGCCGTAATTGTTTTGGGAGCGGCGGTACACGGATATAAAATATCTTTAACGCTGCAAAACCGCCTTGACGCAGCGCTTTTATATTGTAAAAAAGAGGAGAACAAAAATGCGCTTATAGTTGTTTCGGGAGCGCAGGGCAGGCAGGAAAACGTTTCGGAGGCGTTTGCGATGAAAAACTATTTGCTTACGAAAGGCATTGCCGAAAGCAGAATAGTTTTTGAAGACAAGGCTACAAACACATATGAAAACTTTATGTTTTCCAAAAAACTGTTGGACGAGCGCTTTAAAGGGGAGTATTCCGTTGTTTTCGTCACGAACGATTTTCACATACTGCGCTCGGAATATGCCGCAAAAAAGGCCGGGCTTAAAGCGGCGGGGCTCGGGTGTTCGGCGAAGGCGTATATACAGCCTAATAACTACTTAAGAGAATCGGTAGCGGTGCTTAAATATTTGGTGTTCGGAGTGAGGTAACGTGGAATATAAGCTTATACGCACAAACAGAAAGACTATTGAGTTAAGAGTTGACGCAGAGGCTAACGTCATAGTAAGATGTCCGCAAAACGTAAGCATGGAATACGTAGACGAATTTGTTTTAAGTAAATCCGATTGGATAGACAGAGCCTGCGAAAAAATGCGCCAAAGGCAGAAAAACGTCAGGAAAAACGAATTTTTAACCGCACTGTATCTTGGGAAAAGCTACAATGTAAACGAGTCGGACGTAAAAAAGATTTCTTTTAACGGAAAAGCGTTTTTAATGCCGGAGAATAAAACAACGGAAGAAAAAAAGAAGCTTTTTACTTCTTGGTATAAAAAAGAGGCGCGAAGAATTTTTGAGGCTAGAATTTCCGAGCTTTCAAAAGCCACAGGAACGAGCTATGAAAAGCTCAGAATATCCGGCGCAAAAACCTGCTGGGGCAGCTGCAGTAAAACGGGAACCGTAAGCCTTAACTGGAAGCTTATTATGGCGAGCGGACAGGCTATAGATTACGTAATACTTCACGAGCTTGCGCATACTATAGAAATGAACCATTCGGGAGACTTTTGGAATATTGTAGAAGGATGGATGCCGGGCTATAAAAAGGTAAAGGAGTATTTAAAGGACTTCTCCTTAACGCTTAACGAGAACGGTTGGAATGCTTAAGAAGTTTTATGAATACACTCTAACAGAAAAACTGTGAGGGGTGTATTTTTTATGGATAAGAAGTTTACTACTACCGAGCATAATTATATAAAGCCGCCATGCGAGGGAGATAAAAGCGATTCTTCAAAAGATATGGCGGCAAGGCGGCTTGTAAGAAACGCTTTTATATGCTTTGCGCTTATAATTTGTCTTGCGGCATTAAGGACTTTCGGAGAAAAAGAGCCGCAGGAGAATGAAAAAACCGCGTCCGGAAGCGAACTCGTGCTTGATGAAGATTTGGGTAAGCTAAAATTTGTAAGCGACGAAATATATACCGAGCCTCTCGAAAACTCCGATGTGGTAAGCGTGTTTTCGGATAACGACAGAACCTCAGGCTTAAGCGGGGAAAAGAACGCCGAGGTAAAAGCGATACTTGCAGGAAAGGTTTACGAAATAGGTGAAGATTGCGTCGTTATGGAAAACAACAACTCTACCGTAACGAAATATTCGGGAATAAAGCCTTGCGTTCATGCGGGAGAATCCGTTAATTCCGCTCAGGTCATAGGATATTTAAGAGAAAATTCCCTGGAGCTGGAAACGTCCTGCGCAACGGGATATATAGACAGCCTGAATAAAGAGGAAGTGTTAACGGCGGGCATAACCTGTGAAGAAAATTAAACTTATTAACGGAAGAGTGCTGTTAAGCCCCGTTGCTTTGGCGACGTATTTGGCGGCAGTATACGCCGTTGGCTTAAACAGGGCGTCGCAATACTTTTTGGCGTTAATTTTGCACGAGTGTGCCCATATTATGATGGGAAGCGCGGTGGGAGCGAACATTTCGCAGCTGGAGATAACGCCGTTCGGGGTGTCGGCGCAGATCGATTCGCTAAACGCAAGAGGGTTGCAGGCGCGTTTTTTAACCGCGCTTGCGGGGCCGGCGGCGAACCTTGTCGCAATGGCGGCGCTTATTTGTATATGCTCCGATTATACTTCAAACGGCTTTTTTACTGCTAACGCAGGCTTATTTGCGATAAATCTTCTTCCCGCAGTAAAGACGGACGGCGGACGAATGCTGTTTTGCATTTTGGAGCGCTTTTTCAGGCGCAGAACGGCGCAAACCGTAATAATAATATTCTCGTTTGTCTGCGCGGCGGCGGGCGTATTTTGCGGCATAATTCTCTTAATAAACGGTTTTTTTAATTTGAGTATTTTTCTTATTTCGCTTTTCTTTATACTTTCCGCGTCAGAGGAAATAAAAATGAGATATTATTCCGCGGCTAAAAATACGCTTTTAAAAACCCGGAGCATAAAAACGGGAATGAATGTAAGCGCGCATGCCGTTTCGGAGAATGCGACGGTTCTTGACGCTATTAAGAGCATGGAGGAAAATAAGTATAATATCTTTTACGTGGTTTCACCGGATATGCGGGCAAAAACGTGCATTGACGAGGGAGGGGTAATTAAAAAAGCTCTTTGCGAGGGAGTTAAGGAAAGACTTTTAAAATGACCTTATGTTTACACTTTTTGTTATTAATGCTATAATTTTGTTATTACTACGGCGAGGTGCAGCATGGAAAAATACATAATGGCGTTTGACGCCGGAACCACGAGCAACAGGTGCATTATTTTTGATAAAAAAGGCAATATAAAGAGCGTTGCTCAAAAGGAATTCAGGCAGTATTACCCAAAGCCGGGCTGGGTTGAGCAGGACGCCGGAGAAATTTGGGCTACGCAGCTCGGCGTTGCGGGCGAGGCAATGGCGAGAATTGGCGTAAGCGCTGCGGATATTGCCGCTATAGGTATAACAAATCAAAGAGAAACGACGATTGTTTGGAATAGAAGGACAGGAGAGCCCATATATAACGCGATTGTTTGGCAGTGCAGAAGAACGTCTAATTATTGTGTCAGCCTTAAAGAGGCGGGCTATGATAAAATGATAAACGAAAAGACGGGGCTTGTGACGGACGCGTATTTTTCCGCAACAAAGCTTAAATGGATACTTGACAACGTTCCCGGCGCAAAAGAGAGCGCGCAGCGCGGAGAGCTTTGCTTCGGTACGGTAGACACGTGGCTTATTTGGAAGCTTACAGGCGGGAAAGTTCATGTTACGGATTATTCAAATGCGTCGCGCACAATGATGTTTAATATACATACGCTTGAGTGGGACGACGACATATTAAAGCTTTTTGATATACCTCGGTCAATGCTTCCCGAACCTAAAAGCTCAAGCGAAGTTTACGGATATGTCGACGAAAAACTTTTGGGCGGAAGAATACCTATTTCCGGCGCGGCGGGCGATCAGCAGTCGGCTTTATTCGGTCAATGCTGTTTTATGCCGGGCGAGGCTAAAAACACATACGGAACAGGCTGCTTTTTACTCATGAACACAGGAAAAATTCCCCGCAAAAGTACTAATGGGCTTGTTTGCACTATAGCGTGGGGGTTAAACGGAGAGGTTGAATATGCTCTTGAGGGCTCGGTTTTTGTTGCGGGCGCAGCCGTTCAGTGGTTAAGAGATGAATTAAGGTTGGTTGATAACGCAGCGGATACGGATTATTTTGCAAGAAAGGTGGAAAACACGGGCGGCGCATACGTTGTGCCTGCTTTTGTGGGCTTGGGCGCGCCGTATTGGAATCAGTTTGCAAGAGGCGCCGTTTTCGGGCTTACGAGAGGAACAAACCGATATCATATAATCAGGGCGACTTTGGAGTCCTTGGCATATCAGACAAAAGACGTTATTTCCGCAATGGAGGATGATTCGGGAATATCTCTTGCGGCGCTTAAGGTTGACGGCGGGGCATGCGCTAATGATTTTCTTATGCAGTTTCAGGCGGATATGATTGCCGCACCCGTTCTTCGCCCGAAAAATACCGAGACGACGGCAAAGGGCGCTGCGTTTCTTGCGGGGCTTGCCGTAGGATATTGGGAGGATAAGCAAGAGCTTTCGAAATACAATGATATAGAACATAGATTTTATCCGCAGATGGAGCAGGCATACAGGCAGAAACTATATTCCGGATGGAAGCGTGCGGTAAGCGCTTCAATAGCGTGGGCGAAAGAGAACGAATAAAAAATAAAGCAATTGTTAAAAAATATAAAAAAATGGTTGACAAATTGCTCTGATTAATTTAAAATAGTCAATGTTGTGGCCCGGTAGTACAGTTGGTTAGTACGCCAGC
>CAKSBK010000094.1 GCA_934438035.1 uncultured Christensenellaceae bacterium | reverse complement strand
TGACAACAATGCGCCGGTAGTTGAATGGTCGGTTTCTCCCGAAGTTTTAACCTATGAGATGGTTGACTACGGCGGAGAATTTTATCCCGAGCTTGTTGCGCATCCCACACCCGGAAACGTTACATTCACAATCCGTGCACAGGATAAAGAATCGGGCATAGGCAAGATAATTGCTCTCTACATTCCCGACATAAACGGCGAGGAACAGGAAGTGGCTGTTCCCATGACGGACGAAAACGGGAATCCCACCGAATACTGGAGCTGGGACGGCAGCGAACATCCTTTCACCGATTACGAATGGGATGAAGCAACCGAAACGCAAATTCCGGTACAGGTAATAATGCCGGTTAAGGTTGAATATTTCGGCGACGGCGACATATATGCCGAAAAAATGCTTACATATACCTTTACCGACGCATATTCCATAAAGCACGCAGGTGTGTTTGTAAACACTCTCGGCGCAAAGGAGCAGACGTACATACATTTCAGACCCGAGGGCGACGGCGGTGCTGAAGGCGGGCTTTCAACGGTCGGCTTAATTTACAAAATGCCGATTGAAGAAGGCATTGACTACAACATAAAATACTTCTTTGAAAACGCTTCGGGCGACTGGGAAGAAATTACCGAAAAAGAAAACACATTCTACAAAAACGCAAAAGCGGTGGTTGAAATAAACGATGGCAGAGGAGTGCAGCGAGGGCTTTATGTTTCAAACAACTCACGAAGCGCCGAAAAACTTTTGTCTTTGCGGCGCCTTTGTTTAAGGCCTAATTGTAATGTATTCTATCGAGCAGCCCCTGTTGTCATAGTGAAATACTATGCGGACGCGCGTGGAGCGGGAGGTGATTTTAACGTTTCTGGCATATGCCTTTGAGATCCACAGGCGAACGGTATGCGTTCCTATCGGCAGAGTAAAACGAAAACCCTGCGAGGGCGCATAGCGCGCCGGAAGCGCGTTGTTTATGGTTGTATTTAAGGTCGTTGCGCTAAAGGGAGAAACGTAATAAATCTCAAGGTTAGGCTCGGTGATAATTGAAGAGAGCTTGTCGTACGAGCTTTTTGCAAAGCCGTTATAGGGGTCAAGCCCAAGCACGTTTTTATAGAACTCTATTGCCGCGTCTATATTGCCGGCTTTATACGCCTCGGACGCGCGGTTTAAGAGTTGGTTTATTTTTTCTGCCCGGCGTTTTTCACTCTGCTCTGAACGGTCAAAGAGCCGCGTTCCGCAAACGGGGCATAACACGCTCTCATATTCGCTTTCGGTAACGAGAGGAGCGCTGCAAACGGGGCATTTAAAGCTGACTTTCATAGATTTGATCTCCTTTTTTAAAGCTCAATTTTGTCTAATATGCCGTGTAAATAGTCGTAGCAGGTTAAAAGATCCTTTTTTCCCTGCTCGTCAAGGGGAATCTCAAGGACCCTTTCGGCGCCGTCTTTGCCGACTATCGCAGGCAGGCTCATTGCGACGTCCTTTAAGCCGTAAGGCCCGAATAAAGAGGTGCATACGGGTAAAACCGCACGTTCGTTTCTCAAAACACAGCCTATTATTCTGCAGACCGAAAGGGAAATTCCCGAGCTTGTAAAGCCCTTTAAGCGGAGAATGTCAAGCCCGCTTGACTTCATTTCGGATAATATCGCATCTTTATTTATCGGCTCTTTAAGGGAAAACTGCTTTTCAAATTTGCCAAACGGTATTCCCACTATATTAACGCAGTTCCAGGGTATGAAAGCGGTGGAGCCGTGCTCGCCGAGAACGAAGCCGGTAACGTTTTTTGCGTCTACTCTGCAGATATCGCCTATTATTTTATTAAATCTTGCGGTGTCTAAAAGCGTGCCCGTGCCTATTATTTTTGCCGGGTCGTAATTAAACTTTTTCTGCATTACGTAGGTTAATATATCGAGCGGGTTTGCGGCGTTTATTATTATTGCTTCGCGCGTATATCTGACGATATTTTCCATAATATCGCTTATTACGTCAACGTTTGTTTTAAGAAGCGTCATTCTGTCTCTGCAGCCGCCGGGAATATTCGGTGCGGCGGTGTTAACTATAATATTTGCGTCCGCGCAGTCTTCATAGCTGCCTACTCTGATATTTGCGTTTGCGCTGTAAGCAAACGCAAGCGTGTGCTTTGCGTCCATAACCTCGCCTAAAGCGCGGTCGCGGTTTCTGTTTATTAAAACAATTTCGTCTGTAATATTCATTCGCAAAAGCGAATTTAGAACGGCGGAGCCGACGTGACCCGCACCTATTATAACTGTTTTTCCGGGTTTAATCATGGTTTTCCTTTCAAATAAGGGCTTTAAAGTATTTTTTCGCCGTTTAATGCGGCAAAAACCAGCTTTTGCCCTTTATAGACGAGCTTAAGGCTGAAAAAGGGAGAAGCGCTGTCCAAAAGACGTAAAAAGAGCTTGTCGCCCTCCCAAAGCGAAAGTGAGTAAACGTCTTTTTTATTTACCCATTCGAGAACGCCCTCCGAGCATTCCTTTAAGCTGCCCGAAAAGCTTTTCGAGGTAAATAAATGCATGTATTCCGTTTCATATTCGTCTGAAACGAAGGTGACGATTCCCCTAAATTCCGGTTTATTAAGAGTAAGCCCCGTTTCTTCAAGGACTTCTCTTAAAACGCAGTCCTCGGGGGATTCCTTATCCTCGAATTTACCGCCTACGCCTATCCATTTATCCTTGTTTAAATCGTTTTGCTTTTTAATTCTGTGGAGCATGAGGTATTTATCCTCTTTTTCAATATAGCAAAGCGTGGTGTTTATCATTTAAAAAGCTCCGTTACGATTTCGTTTACAAGCTTGCCGTCCGCTTTACCCTTAACCTTGGGCATAAGAACGCGCATTATTTTACCCTTATCCGCAGGTGTAGGATTTTCGATTGAAAGTTCCTTAAGTGTGTTTAAAACAACTTCTCTGATTTCTTCTTCATCCATAAGCTTGGGAACAAATTCGCTGTATACGGCAATCCTCGTGCCGCACTCGTCTATAATATCTTTTCTGTCCTTGGGAGAGGCTTCGATTGTTTCTTTTGCCTCCTTTATCTCTTTAAAAATAATAGCGAATGCTTCCTCGTCCGTTAAAGGCGCTCTTTTATCTATTTCTTTATTTTTAAGCGCCGAAAGGAGAAGAGAAAGCGCTTCTTTTCTCGGCTTATCGCCGGCTTTTAACGCCAAAGTCATTTCCTTGCGTATATCGTCTGTTTTTGACATTGCTGTTCACCTCCTAAACTTCTTTACTATATTTTACACCGACAGCCGAAAAATGCAACAAAAAAGGGAGAGTGGAAAATGTGCGTTATATATGGTACAATTATTATAATAGGAGGGATTATATGAAGAGAATTGAAAGCTTTTGCGTTAACCATGATATTCTTGAAAAGGGAATGTATATTTCAAGAATTGACGGGGACGCCGTAACATATGATATAAGAATGAAAAAACCAAACGGAGGGGATTATCTTTCATACGCCGCCGCGCATACGATAGAGCATCTCTTCGCAACATATGCTAGAAATGCAAAAAACGGAGACAGGGTTATTTATATAGGACCGATGGGCTGCAGAACGGGCTTTTATTTTATAGTAAGAGACGACATAACCCCGGAGGAGGCGCTTTTAATGTTTAAGGATTCCATGCGCTTTATATGCGGCTTTGAGGGGAAAATACCCGGAACGAACAGGGAAGAATGCGGCAATTATCTTGAGCACGACCTTGAGGGAGCAAAGAAAATTGCAAAGGATATGTTAGAGGTTCTTGCCGATTGGGACGAAAGCAAGATGCATTATAAGGAATAAGACGATGAAAAAACTCGGAATTTGCCTTATGAACGATTCATTTCCGCCGGTTATAGACGGAGTGGCAAACGTTGTGGTTAATTATGCGGACTGCTTAAGCGGGGGGCTTGCAAACCCCTTTGTTGTTGCGCCCGATTATCCGGGAGCGAATGACAATTATCCTTACCCGGTAATAAGATACAAGAGCTTCAACACTGAAAAGCTCGTTGGCTACAGGACGGGAAACCCGTTAAACGCAGGGCTTCTTAAAAGAATCACCGCTTACGACATAGATATAATACACACGCATTGTCCCTTTGTTTCAAATTATCTTGCGAGAATGGTAAGAGAGCTTACAAGCGCGCCCGTTATAATGACGTATCACACGAAATACGATATAGACATTGCTAACCAGCTTAAGCTTAAAACCATGCAGGAGACGGCTATAAAAAAGATAGTTGAAAACATATCCGCCTGCGACGAGGTTTGGACGGTAAGCCGGGGCGCGGGGGAAAACCTGCGCAGCTTGGGCTATGACGGCGAATATATCGTAATGGAAAACGGAGTGGATTTTCCGAGGGGCAAGGCAGAAGAGGAGCAGATTGCAAAAATAGACGAGCTTCACCATATCAGAAAAGACGTTCCCGTGTTTATGTTTGCGGGAAGGATGATGTGGTATAAGGGGCAAAAGATAATAATAGACGCGTTAAGTCTCTTAAAGAAAGCCGGCAAGGAATTTTTTATGATTTTTGTGGGCGGCGGCTTGGAAGAAAAGGAGATTAAAAAATACGTAAGCGAAAAGGAAATAAGCGAGAACTGCGTGTTTACCGGCGCCGTTGAGGACAGAGAGCTTCTGCGGGCGTATTTTTCCCGTGCGGATTTATTTTTGTTTCCTTCTACGTTTGACACAAACGGCATAGTCGTAAGAGAGGCGGCGGCGTGCGCTCTTGCCTCGGTGCTGGTTAAGGATTCCTGCGCCGCAGAGGGCGTTACGGATAAGCAAAACGGCTTTTTAATAGAGGAAAACGAATTTTCAATGTTTGAATGCTTAAAGGAACGCTGCGATAATATTGAAAATACGAGGGAAGTCGGATATAGAGCGCTTGAAGAGCTTTATATTTCCTGGGAAGACAGCGTTAAACGCGCGTATGACAGATATCTTTACGTTTACGAAAAATACACGGGCTTAAGAAGACACAGTGCGGTTAAAAGAGAGAAAAACACGCAGACGGCGGTTGAATTTTTAGAGAATATTGATAAGCTGAAGCCTGAGAAGAGGGAAAAACAGCAAAACAAGGAGGAATAAGTGAAACGTTTTTTTTCGGGTCTTAAAGAGGCGTATTTAAAGGATAAAGCGGTATTTTTCGTATATGTGCTTTTAAGAATAATAGTAATCGCGGTTGCGGTTATGGAGGGCTTAAGGGCTGATTATCAAGGGCTTTTTTACTGTATACTCACGCTTGTTC
>CAKSBK010000093.1 GCA_934438035.1 uncultured Christensenellaceae bacterium | reverse complement strand
CATATCCCATATTATTAAGCTCTTCTTTAAGCTCGAAAAGGTCAGTCACCCCCAAAAAAGGCGCTACCGGCACTACCGCCCCGTTGCTTTTAAGTGTATAGTCGCATAAATGCACGTTTTTTAAACGTCCTGCCATTTTATATAAAAAGTCCCTGTAGCTGTAGCCCGCCTGCGCCGCCTGCTTTATATCAAGATTAAAATATACGTTGTCGGACAGCTCGCAGTTTAAAATTCCTGTCGCAAAATCAGGATAGCAATACCAACACCAATGCACATTTTCATATAAAAAATTAATGCCGTAATTTCTTGCTTCGTTTGCGCATTCTGAAGTTATTTTTGCGATTCTTTCAATAGGCGGACGGCTTTTCCCCGGTTTTATATTATATCCGCCGTGGTAAACATACCCCGTTGCTCCCAAAAGCTCCCCCGCTCTTAACACTTTTTTAAAAATATCCTTGGCGTCTTTAACCGTACGCTCGTAAGGAGTATACATCTGAAGCTCAAATTGAACTCCCTGAGGATGCACCGAAAGCACCTTCATTCCCCTTGCGTCAATTCTCTTTTTTAATTCCCTTATATAATCCTCTTCATATTCGCAAAGCGTGTTTAAAAACACCTCTATATTTTTAACCCCCATATCCGCCATTACGTCTATGGAATCTTCAACATTCTCCCTTGAAAAAAAACAGGAGGTAGACATACCTGTAATCATAGCATCCTCCGCTTAACAGCTTTATTTAATTATAGCACAGAATATAACAACTTAAAAAAATGTTTTTTCGCTCCTTTATTTATGTTATAATCCCAAATAAAAGGAGGGCTTATATGAAAAACGATTATTCACTTTTAATAAAAAAAAGAATAGGCCCCGTAATATTCTTTGTTACCGCATTTTTGCTCTATAAGCTTGCGTTTTTATTTCCCGAAACAGTTGAGAACGTCTATTCACGCGGAATTTATCCCGTTTTTGCAACCGTTTTTTCCGCATTAAGCTCCGTATTTCCCTTTTCATTAAGTGAAATTCTTTTATATTGCTTTGCTATATATTGCCTTTTTTACGTAATTTATATTCCCTGCGGGCTTTTTAAAAAAGGCGCTCGGATATACACCTTAATAAGCCGTTTAACCTCTTTCATATGCGTCATTCTTATTTTGGCGGGAGAATTTATGCTCGGCTGGGCAATTAATTACGCAAGAAAGCCCATAAGCGAGGAGCTCTCCGTAAAAACAGGCGAATATACCGTAAGCGAACTAAAAAGCACCTCGCTAAAGCTTGCAAAAAAGGCAAACGAGCTGCGCAAAAGCGTAAACGAAGACGATAGCGGCGCTTTTAAGCTTAAAGAGGGTAAGAAAAGCGTCCTTTGCTCCGTAAGCTCGATATATGAAAAAAATGCAGACGAATATCTTTATACCGTGCGTTCAAAAACCGCCGCAAAGGGCGTGCTTCTGAAAAATTTTCTTTCAACGTTTGAAACGACGGGAATATTCTCCCCCTTCACATTTGAAGCAAACCTTAATATGCAAATGCCCGAAAGCTATTTCCCCGCAACCGTTTTGCATGAATACGCCCATTTGCAGGGCTTTGCAAGAGAGGACGAGTGCAACTTCATAGCGTGGTATATAGCAAAAGACTGCGATGATACGGACTTTTCCTACAGCGGTTATATACTTGCGCTTACATACGCTTTAAACGCCCTTTATTCCGAAAGACCTGAATATTATAAAATGCTTTACAGCGTTTTAAGCGACGGCGTTATTTGCGATTTACGTCAAAACAGCCTTTATTGGAAAGAATTTAAAAGCGAAATGTCTACACAGGCAAACAAAGTATATTCCGGCTATCTTGAATATTCGGGCGTACCCGACGGTCAAAAGAGCTACGGACGAATGCTTGACCTTATAATCGCGATGGATAAAGCGGGGTATGAAATATAAAAAAACAGCACGGAAGCATTTTAAGCCTCCGTGCGTATTTATTTGCGTTATTTATGCACGCTCCATGTATTCGCCGGTTCTGGTGTCTATTCTTATTGCGTCGCCGGTATTTACAAACAAGGGAACCATTATTTTAGCGCCGGTTTCAACAATAGCGGGCTTATTGCCAGCCGTTGCGGTATCACCCTTAAAGCCGGGCTCTGTCTCGGTAACGGTAAGTATTACGAAGTTCGGAGGCTCAACAGAGAACGCTTCGCCCTTAAAGAACTTTATCGTAACGTTCATGTTCTCCGTCATGTAAGGAAGAGCGTCTTCAACCTTTTCATGGTTAAGGGGAAGCTGATCATACGTCTCCGTATCCATGAAGTAATAAAGATCTCCGTCATTGTAAAGATACTGCATCTCTTTGGTTTCAACCATTGCTCTCGGGAATTTCTCGGTAGGGTTGAAGGTTCTTTCAAGAACGTTTCCCGTCATTACGTTCTTAATCTTTGTACGAACGAACGCCGCTCCCTTTCCGGGCTTAACATGCAGAAAGTCTACTACTACCCATACCTGACCGTCAATTTCTATGGTCATACCTTTTCTTAAATCACCAGCTGTTACCATTGTAATCCTCCGTTAAACTATAATTAATTCTTTTTGAGCGGTGTAAAAGTTTTCATAACCGTCCTCGGTAATCCTTACCATATCCTCAATACGCACGCCGAATTTCCCGGGAATATATATTCCCGGCTCAACCGTAACAATCATACCCGGCAGCAATATATCTTCGGAGGCTAAGGAAAGCCTGGGTGATTCGTGGATCTCAACTCCTACTCCGTGACCCGTCCCGTGACCGAAACGACCCTTATAACCCGCATTATAAATCAAATCTCTCGCTACGCCGTCAGCTTCTTTTCCGGATATACCCGGTTTAAGCGAACACAAAGCCGCATTTTGAGCATTCTTAACAGTATTATATACCATTTCTTTTTCCTTTTCAATACCTCCGACGGCAATAGTTCTCGTAAAATCCGTACATACGCCGTACATTTTTACTCCGAAATCCATCGTAACAAAGTCTCCGTTTTTGACTTTTCTGCCGGTAACCGTTGCATGAGGCATACTTCCGTTTTCTCCGGAAGCGATTATAGGCGTAAACGAAGGGTCTGCGCCCGCTTTATTCATAAAATACACAAGCTCCGCATATATATCGTTTTCCGTAACGCCGGGCTTTATATACTTAAGTATGTGGGAAAATGCGTTCTCGGTAACAACCGCGCCTTTTTTCATTCCGTCAATTTCACGCTTATTTTTTATTCTTCTCAGCTTGTCTATACTCTCTGAAGCGTCAACTATCTTTGCGCCGCAAAACGCCTGAGAAATGCGTTTTTCTTCCGAAACGGATGTCCTGTCAAAATCTATTGCAAGCACATCGGGTGCGGTTTTTGCCATTTTTAAAAGCCTGTCCGCATAGCCCGTCTCTATTATCTCAAATTCCTTTACCTGTTTATTCGCCTGCTCGGTATATCTGAAATCGGTAAAGAAAAGCGCGTCGTTTTTCGTTATAAGGCAATGAGAATCGTCTCCCGTAAAGCCCGTCGCCCAGGAAACCTCCGCAACGTCCGAAAGCAAAAGCGCATAAGCCCCCAGCTTTTCAAGTTCTTTTCTTATAAGTTCAACTCTGTTCATTATTTTTCTCTAAAAGCGCTCTTTCATACATATTTTTCATGGTAACCGCGTCTTTAGCCATGGTATCCTTGCTCTCGCAAAGAATCCTCGGTTCAAGGGAATATTTCACCAAAACCGGCGCAAGAAGCGAGAAATCAGGTCCGAACCCCTCGTCGTCAAAGGTTACATGCGCCCTCTCTCCCATTTTCGTATACGCTATTTTCGAAAAATGTACGTGCATTTTTCTCGTCCTTTCCTCGCCTATTTTATCTTTAAGCTCCGTTACTATATCCTCAAAATCCTGCCTCGAATTTATCGCCCCGAGACCTCTCGTGTGAAGATGCCCGAAATCAACGGTCGGTAAAATGCGCTCGTCTATATTGCAAAGCTCTATAATTTCCTTGAGATCTCCTATTTGATTGATTTTGCCCATTGTTTCCGGGCAATAGGTTAAAGAGGAAAATCCCTTTTCGTCCATTCTTTTTATAACTGCGGCAAGGTTTTCTTTTGTTTTTGAAAACGCCCACGCTCTATCCACCTTTGCGCAGGAGCCCGGGTGAAAAACGACTCTGTCTGCGCCCAAAAGCAGCGCAGCGTTCGAGGCGTCTTCAAAATACCCCATATTCTTCTCAAGCTTTTCCGAGTCATCCGTCGCAAGATTGATAAAAAACGGCGCATGTACGCTTAAGGAAATATCGTATTTGCGAGCTTCGTCCGCAATTTTTTGCGCCGCCTCCGCCCCTATTCTCACTCCTCTTCCGAAAGAGTATTCATAAGCCGTAAGCCCCTTTTCGGATATCCACTTCATCGCCTGAAAAGTGCTTTTATAGCCCTCGTCATAAAATTCCTTTGAGTTTCCCGAAGGGCCGAATCTTATCATGCGTGTTTACCTCTCTTCTTAAACAGCTTTCTTCTTAAAGTATTTCTTATCGAACCGAAAAGCATCTTAAATTCTTTTGTTTTGAAGAATATAAGCGCAAACATCGCATTCGGAAGAATAATGCATATTACAAGCCTTATAATAAACGTAAGTACGGTAATATCACTTCCTAAAAGAAGATCGCAGATAAATTTTGTTATAAAGCACGCCGCTGCGGTTATTATGAGATACAGCATGTATTTAAGAAAATACATTCCGCAGCTGCGCTTAAAGCCGTATTTAAAAAGCACGATAGGCTCCATCCAAACAAGCACTCCCGCAAGGCAGACCGTCGTTCCTATCATAACTCCCAAAACTCCCAGAGAGGGCGCAAGAGCAACCGAAACAACTATATTTACAACCGCTGCGAGAAGAGGGATAAATCTTCCCTGCCTGAAAACTCCCATGGTATCTCTAAACGTATTATTTACATGTCTGACTCCCTGCAAATAGAAATTAAGCACCAAAAACATTACCACAAGCGAGCTTAATTCTCTCTTAGAGGTAAGCCATAATGTAATAAAAGGAGTTACTAAAACAAAAAAGCATACCGAGCAGAAAGCATACATCCAAAAGCTTCCGAAATAAACCATGTTAAAAACTTCATATTTCTTTTCATCGCTTTCTATTGCGGCAAGATTCCCCACGCTCGCAGTAATTGCATTAAACACTTGATTCAGCAGATTTTTTATCGTCGTGAAGAGCAGCATATAGTTTGAATAAAGCCCCGTCTCCACAATTCCCACCATCGCGGAAATAACTATGCTGTCCGTTCCGT
>CAKSBK010000092.1 GCA_934438035.1 uncultured Christensenellaceae bacterium | reverse complement strand
TATTGAATCCCGACGGACAAATGGTTTATATATGCCACGGAGATTGCATTGAGGATGCGGAATTTGCAAAGAAGCTTATTTTAGAGACATTCCCTACCGTAGCGGACGTTCAAATAGGCTATACGGGGTCTGTAATAGGCTCGCATTCCGGCCCCGGAACTCTTGCGATATTCTATCTCGGCAAGGAAAGATACGAAAAGAAATAAAAACGTTTATAGGACCGCAGCTTTGCCTGCGGTTTTTTATATGGTAAAATAATGTAAAAGTTATTTAAGGGGCGCATAAAAATGGCAAACGCAAACAGAAATTCTTCAATAGAGCTTTTAAGGATTTTGGCGGCGGCAGGAGTGGTTATACTTCACTATAACAGCCTTGACGCGGGCGGGGCGTTTGCGGCGGCAAAAGGCGCCGGGTTATATTCTCTTATTTTTTTAGAGAGTCTTTTTATATGCGCCGTAAATCTTTTTATAATGATCTCCGGATATTTTTTGAGTGCGAGTGAAATAAGAAAGCCTTCAAAAGTTATAATGCTCTTTTTGCAGGTAATACTTTTTAACGCTGCGTTTTATGCTTTGGGGCTTTTTACCGGGGCAAGAAGCTTTAGCTTTACCGAATTTGTTTACGCTCTGCTGCCGAGAAATTATTTTGCGGTACTTTACTGCACGTTATATATATTCTCAAAATACATAAATATAATATTGGATAAGCTCGATAAAAAGGGCTTTAAAAAGCTTTTGATTTTAATGTTCTGCGTATTTTCCGTTTTAACTGCGGTTTTAGACGAAACGGGGCTGCTTTTTAATATCGACATGACGGGCTTAAGCCCGATAGCTCTTTTAGGAAGCGGAGAAGGCTATACGATAGTTAATTTTGTGCTGATGTATGTTATAGGCGCATACATCCGCAGGTACGGCGCGGAGATAAAAACGGGGACGGCGGCTTTGGCGGCGGCGGGTTCTCTTGCGGCGGTGTTCCTGCGCGCGGCGGCGGGCATGTATTTTACGGGAAATTTCGGCGCTGCGTTTAATTATAATAATCCGTTTGTAATCGTTTTTGCCGCTTTTGCGCTTACTCTTGCGTCAAAGGCGAATTTCGGCTGTAAAGCGATAAACGAGCTTTCGGGCGCTGCGTTTACCTGTTTTTTATTTCATACGGCGCTTATACCTTACTTTAAAATAGAATGGGCGGCGGAGCATAATGCGGCGATACTTGTCATTCATGCGCTTTTATGTTCTTTAGCGGCATATTTAATATCGTACGTTGTGTATAAGATATATTCATTTATAATTTCGCCCGTAAATAAGCTTGTAAAAAAGATGGATTAGTACCGTTCGGCTTGAGGGCGGATTATATAATTTACAGACGTGTATTTCATTAAAGAGAGTAAAACTCTCTTTTTATTGTTAAAAAATGAAATACTTATTTTCGTAATAATAAGAGGCTGTGATTTTAAAATGTCATTTTCAAAAAATCGCATCGAGAAAATGCGAAAATTACTTTTAAAACAGGAAAAATCGGCATTATTTACTTTGGAAAACAGAACGATTATTAATAAAATATTTCTATGAAAACCAAAAAAAAAAAAATGGTGTTTACATTAAGAAAAACCTATGATATATTAAAATAAATTTAAATAATGTTTAAATTATAAAGGGAGATTTTATAATTTAAATGATATGAAGAAAAACGGAGGGGAAAATGAATAAGAAACAGTGGATATCGCTGCTCTTGACGGCGGTAATGTGTTTTAGTATCTTTTCAAGCGTCTTTGCCGCGCCTACGGGCGAGGAAAGCTATACTGTTGTTAATGCGGCGCCCGGTCAGGAGGGCATAAGCGTTGACGGCGGCTTTTTAAATGCCGGCGCAGGCGGTTATATAGACGGCAATGTGAACGGCGACGAATGGTACATGGGAGACGCCGGAAATTCCGTAAGCTTTAAGTTTACGGGAACCGCGGTAAGAGTAATCAGCGGAAAAAATGCGGACCTCGGAATTGCAAACGTCTATATAGACGGCGTAATCGCAGGGACGGCGGATCTTTACAATTCCTCGTGGATAAAGCAGCAGACGGTTTTTGAGAAAACCGGGCTTTCAGACGGAGAGCATACCGTTAAGGTGGAGTGTTCGGGAAATAAAAACGATGCTTCCTCTGGGAAAATAGTAATAGTTGACGCTTTTTCTTACGTTAAGAGCGAGAGACTTGAGGGCGAATGGGTTACGCTTGACAATACCGATTCAAAAATAACCTACACCGGGAACTTTAACGGAGACTTCGGCGGAACGTATAACGGAAACGTAACGTTCTATGAAACCGCGGAGATAGTCTTTAAAGGAACGGGCGTGGAGATCATATCCTCCAAAAATAACGACATGGGTATTTCAGAGGTGTATATCGACGGCGTTTTAAAAGGCGAAATAGATTATTATGACCCGAGCTTTATTCATCAGCAGTCTCTTTTTAAGACGGAGGAGCTTGAAAATAAAGAGCATACTTTAAGAATAGTTAAAACCTCAAGAAGGAACGAAAACGTTTCGGAGGGAGCGGGCGGACTTGTTTCGATAGACGCTATAAAGTATTTTGCGGTTAAAGAAGAACAGTCTGACCCCGACGAGGGAAAATTTATAACCGTTAATGCGGCGGCAGGAATAAACGGAATAACCACAAACGGCGGCTTTTTAAATAAAGGCGCGGAAGGCTACATTCAGGGCAACATTGAAGGCGACGAATGGTATATGGGCGCCGGAAATTCCATTTCTTTTGCTTTTTCCGGAACGAGGGTTAAAATAATCGCCGGAACAAATAACGATATGGGCATAGCCAATATCTATATAGACGGAAATAAGGTTGCGGAGGTCGACTGCTATTCTTCTGCATGGATAAAGGGCGGAACAATATTCGACTCCGGCACGCTTTTAGACGGCGAGCATACCGTTAAAATGGAATGCTCCGGCAATAAGAATGCAAGCTCCGCAAATAACATAATCGTTTGCGACGCATTTATGTATGTTCCTACTTACATTGCGGCAAACGAGATGATAACCGTTGACGACGCTTCAAACAAGGTCGCTTACAAGGGCGGCGCCGTAAGGCTTGCGGATGAAGGGGCAATCGAGGGCACGTTAAGCGAATTTTCCGGAACGGCGACATTCAGCTTTGACGGCAGCTATTTGGAAATATTCGGAGCGAAGGGCGAAAACTACGGTAAGGCGAAGGTTTATATCGACGGAATAGAAGCGGGCGAAATAAACCAGTTTGACAGCAACGCAAAATCCTCAGAGCTTATTTTTGCTTCCGACCCGTTAAGCGCAGACAGCCATACGGTTAAAGTTGTTTCCGAAAAGACGAGCGCGCTTGACGCATTTTCCTATTTAAGCATAGCGAAAAAAGACAAGTTCGTTACGGTTAATACGGATAATGAAAAGTTTATCAATATAAAGGGAAGTTTTGCAAACGCAGATTATGAAGGAGCGCTTTTTTCTGACGTAACGCGTCTTTTAGACGGCGCTTCCTTAACTATGGATTTCTTTGCAAACAGCTTTAAGCTTTACGGCGTTAAGAAACCCGGCGCCGGCAGCGTTAAAATATATATCGACGGAGTTCTTTTAGATGAAATAAGCCTTGACGGCGAAGCGGAAAAGCTTGACGTCGTTTACGAAAACGATAGTCTTTTAAACATCGGGCATACGTTAAGCTTGGTTTGCTCCGGTGAAACGCAGTTAGACGCAATAGCCTACAGAAAAGCGGACAGAGTGCGCGTTCAGGACGATGATGAGAGAATAAAATTCTCCGACGGCTTTTGGACGGGCGTTTTCGGCGGAGACGACGGACAGACGACGTTTATCGCCTCAAAGGGCAACGCGGAAATGAAGTTTACGGGAGTATCCGCAGTTATTTACGGACCCGTTAACAATAACCTTGGAATAAGCGAGGTATATATCGACGGAGAGCTTTACGGCTCGTATAGTCAGTATTCCGATACATGGATGCATCAGCAGCTGCTTTTCGCCGTTGACGGGCTTATTCCCGAAGAGCATACGATAAAAATAGTCAATACCGATACAAAAGAAGCGGAGTCGCAGATGACTTACTGCATAATAGACTATATCGAGTATGACGAATATCAAATAGACAGCCTTTTAAACATAAAGAACGTTTACGTTAAGGATAAGAATACCGTTGAGGTTGAGGTTGACAGCACGGCGGGAAGAAGAATAGATTCTTACGACTTAAAGCTTAAAAAAGGAACGAACAAATCGTATCTTTACGACGTCGCAAATGCTGAAATAGAAAAGGTTTCCGATACTTTATACAGATTCAGCCTTACGGAAGATATAAAAATAGGAGACTATTTAAGCGTTGAGGGAATGAGAAACTTTACGGGCGAAATGACGGCTAAATATTTGCCGGAAGACGCCGTAAGGCTTATAAGCTTAACCCTTTCCGGAAGAAACGAGCTTATTTTAAGCTATGAACAAAAAGAGGGCGCTTCGGTTAATAAGGAAGACTTAACGGTCGAGATTTCCGCTGCGTTTAACAAGAGAAGCGTTGTTGCCGCCGAGGATTATTCCGTTTCGGATAACGGCGAAAACACCGTTAAAATCACCCTTAACCGCCCGCTTGAAAACGAGGACACTATATTTGTCACGGGCAAAAACAAGCTCTACGGAGAGGTAAGCGCGTCTTATACGAACAGCCTTTTTGTTAAGCTCAATAACGACGATAAGAGAATACGCTATACGGGAGAATGGAACGAGATTGAAGATGTTCCGAGCTTCAGAGACGATATAAGCGTAACTAAAAACGACGGCGACGGCTTTGAACTTGTATTTTCCGGCACATCCGTTTGCCTATATATGTCCGTCGGTCCCAATCAGGGCTTTATGGACGTTATTATAGACGGCGTTACGGAGGAAAAGGGAGTCGCTCTGTTTAGCGAAAACGCAGGCTCCTCCAGGCTTGTATATAAAAAAGAGGGGCTTTCCGAGGGAGTTCACGTAATAACCGTTAAAAAGACACAAAAGCCGCAGGCTTCAAGCGCGCCCGAGGAAAACTTCATAAGCTTAGACGCAATAGGCTATGAATCCTGCAAATCCGTTAACAGCAGCTATACCTTAAGCGGAGAATGGAAAATAGTTAAAGACGAGACGGGAAATAAGGGCAAGACCATAGGCTGGTATGAAGCGGACAAATATCCCTTTGACGAGGCTGCGCCTATACTTGTTCCCGGAAACGTTTACGAGGCGTTCCCGGATTATAACGGAATTACGTGGTACGGCAAGAAGTTTGACGGATACTTAAAGGCGGGC
>CAKSBK010000091.1 GCA_934438035.1 uncultured Christensenellaceae bacterium | reverse complement strand
GCCGTAACCTTTAAGGGATCCATTGAAAGAATGTCAACGTTTTCGGGACGGGAAACCGCTATGATATTATTCTCTTTAAGAGCAGCGGAATAAGCGTCCGGGAAAGCAATTTCAAAAGCGTCTTCAAAGAAAACGCCCTCGCCGTAATACTGTTCAATCATTCCCTTGGGGGCATGTCCCTTTCTGAAGCCCGGAACGGAAAACTTACCCTTGTTTTTATTATATGCCTCAACCTTGGCGTTTTTAACAGCCTCGGCGCTGATTTCAAATTCGACTTGTACCTTGTTTTTTTCCAATTCTTTTACTGTAGACATAGTGTTCCTCCGATTATTTTAAATATTATGCTAACGCTTACAAGCACTTTTGCTTAAACAAACTAAATGATATTATATCATACGAAAAGTCCCGTTTCAAGCGAAAAAACGTCAGCTTTCTCTTTTTTGGCGACGTCTTTTCAAAAGCGGCGACAAGCGGCTCTCCGCCCAATCATATATCCGAGACGACAGCTTTTTAAACAGCCAGAACAGCGGCGTACCATATAATATACCTATAAACCAAAATACCGCAATTGAAACATCTATAGGCGCCATCATAAAGAAAGTAGTGCCGAAAAACGCATATGCAAGCGCAAAAACGAGCGTCACCAGCATAATCAAAGCCGCTCTTAATTTGTTAAACGGACGCGATATGCTTATAAGCAAAGTAATATTTACCGTAGCCGTTAAAAACACCGCAAGAGTAGACAGCTGCCTTTGAGAAAGCGCAAACATGCTTCCGCAAACCGACGTAACTATAACGTGAATTACTATTACAAGAGCCGACGGAATCGCCGCGGTAATTATATTTTTCAAAAACTCTCCTTTGATTTTCTGCTTATTCGGCTCCATAGCAAGAATAAATGAAGGAATGCCAACCGCCACGGTACTTATAAGCGAAAGCTGAATGGGCTTAAAAGGATACGAAAGCGGCAGCGCCATAAAAATAGCCGAAAGTAAAAACGAATAAATAGTCTTTGTTAAAAACAACGACGCGGAACGCGAAACGTTATTTACCGCACGTCTTCCCTCTATAACGATATCATAAAGAGAAGAAAGCTTATTGTCTAATAATACAAACTGCGCCACGCTTCCTGCCGCCGAAGAGCCTGACGCCATAGCAACGGAACAATCCGCCTCCCTTAAAGCAAGAACGTCGTTCACTCCGTCCCCTACCATTGCCGTCTTTAACCCTTTTTTCTTTAAAGCACAAACAAGCTTCTTTTTCTGTTCGGGAAGAACTCTGCCGAAAATAGTGTATTTATCTGCAATTTCATAAAGCTCTTCATCGGAAATATCGTTTATATTTATAAAATTGTCGCAATCGCTGACTCCGGCTCTTCTTGCAATACTTGAAACGGTATGAGCCGAATCTCCGGAAATTATTTTTATATTAACTCCGTTTTCTTTAAAAAAGTTAAGCGTATCTGCCGCCTCGGGCTTAATTACGTCAGATAAAACGACAATTCCGAGCGGCGCAACTGTTTCGGGAAGAGAAAACTCATTTGGCTGTTCGCCGCTTCCCGCAAGAATAAGCACCCTATATCCGTCGTCTGAAAATTTTCTTATTCTTTTTTCAATATCCTGCGGTATGTTTTTTAAAACGCATTCCGGCGCTCCTATAGCCAAAAAACCGTTTTCATAAACTGCGCCGCTCCATTTTCTTTCAGAACTGAAGGGAATAATCCTAAGAGCATGGTCATTTTTTTCTGCGCAGGTATAATTTTTCATTGCGGCAAACGTAGGATTATTGTCCTCAAGCGAGCCTATAAGCTTTTTTAAGCATGCATGGACATCGGTATTTTCTGTTAAACCGACAACCTCGCTCACAGTCATCGAACCCTCGGTTATGGTTCCCGTTTTGTCAAGGCAAAGCACGTCCACCCTTGCAAGCTGCTCAATGCCGTACATTTCCCTTACAAGCGTCTTTCTTTTAGCACATCGAATTACAGACGCCGCAAAAACCAAAGTAGTCAACAAAATAAGACCCTCGGGAATCATTCCTATCATTGCCGCCGCCGCGGAAGTTACCGAACCTTCAATTGAATCATGAAGAATAAAGAATTGCTTTATAAAAAGAACAAGCCCTATCGGAACAATAAAAACGCTTATTGTTTTTATTATGCCGTTAAGCGTCGTCATTATATGTGATTTAGGCTTTTTAAACTTCTTAGCCTCAGCTGTTATTTTCTCACAGTAGTTGTCGTCTCCTACGTTTTTAACCTCAGCTATGCAGTTTCCCGAAACAACCGCAGAACCCGAATACAGAAAATCTCCCTTTTTTTTAAATATAAGATCCGCCTCGCCCGTTAAAAGAGCCTCGTTAACCTCCACCTCACCCGAAACAACAACGCTGTCCGCACATATCTGGTTTCCGTTTTCGAAAATAAGGTAATCGCCTTTAACAATGCTTCTAATATCGATATTTGCGCACTCTCCGTCTCTTATTACTTTACTCATGGGCTCAGCCAAAATCGTAAGTTTTTCAACAGACTTTTTCGCACGAATTTCCTGAACCGTTCCTATAAGAGCGTTGCAAAGTATTATCAATATAAAAAGAGCGTTTTGATAAGAGCCCACCAATATTACGGCTGCCGCAATAAGACAGTTAAGCAGATTAAAAAAAGTAAATAAATTGTCTTTTAATATTTCTCTTACAGATTTTTGCCCTTTGGCAGTGGGAATATTCACCTCTCCCGCCTGCTGTTTTTTAACGACCTCCTCAGAAGAAAGGCCTTTTATATTTTCTGTCGTCATGAATTTTTCCTAAAAATATTCCCTGCGCATTATGCGTAGGGAATTTATTTGATTATTCTTCTGTGTAACGCTTGGGTGTATGGATTCTCCTCGGCTTTCTCTGCATAAACACAGGCTCCTGAAAATCCGTCTCGTCGTCATCGTCATATGACGGATAATCATCTAAAACAGGGGATTTAAATGTAGCTGCAGTAACGCTCTCTGCCGCCGCCCTGTCTATCTTCTCCGTAATGCCGCGCTTTGTTTTATCGATGGGTCCTATCGTAGGACCGGACTTTTCTAAAACAGGCTCCTGTTTTTTTACCGTCTGCGCGCCTTCCTCTCCAAAACCTGTTGCGATTATTGTTACGGAGCATTCGTCTTTTAAGTTTTGGTCAATATCTGCGCCGAAGAAAATATCCGCTTCGTCGTTAAGCATACCTCTTATTATATCAAAGCCGTCGTTAATCTCTCCTATTCCCGTAGTACCGTCAACGGTAATATTGACAACAGCGCCTTGCGCACCGGAAATATTAGTATCAAGAAGCGGAGAGGTTATCGCCTGTTTAACCGCATCCTCTATCTTATTCTCACCTTTGCCTACGCCTATGCCCATATGAGCCGAGCCTTTTTTAAGAAGTACCGAGCGAACGTCCGCAAAATCAAGGTTGATTAAAGCAGGCTTTGCAATGATTTCCGTAATACCCTGAATGCCCTGCCTTAAAGCGTCATCCGCAAGCTTAAAGGATTCGGTAAGAGGAGTATTCTTTCCCGCAATTTCAATCAACTTGTTATTGTATATTTTTATAATGCTGTCTACCTTATCTTCAAGCTCAACAAGACCCTTTTGAGCGTTTCTCATTCTTCCGGGACCCTCAAAAGCAAAAGGCATAGTTACGACCGCAACCGTAAGCTTGTTCATTTTTTTTGCAATTTCAGCAACCACAGGCGCTGCGCCCGTTCCCGTTCCGCCGCCGAGGCCGCACGCAATAAACACAAGCTCTGCGTCGGAAATAATTCTTTCAAGCTCTTCATGAGATTCCTCCGCCGCAGCTTTGCCGGTACTCGGGTCTCCGCCGGAGCCTAAACCTCTTGTAAGCTTCTCGCCGATTTGAACCTTGAGAGGAGCATTTGATAAAAACAGCGCCTGCTTATCTGTATTTACAACTACAAATTCAGCACCCTGTATACCGTAAGTCACCATTCTGTTAACGGCGTTATTTCCGCCGCCGCCAACACCGATAACTTTTATTTTAGTAAAGTTGCTGTTAGTATCAAATTCAATTTTTGGCATATTTTCCTCCGAAATCTATCTGAATAGTTTAAAAATTCCTTTTTTATCGGGCGAAGCGGTTTTATCATCGTCCACATTAAAATCATAACCCCAATTAAGTCTGTTGTCAAGCAATGCAAGCGAGGTGCTGTATATTGGAGAAAGCCGCATTTTCTCATATTCTTTAACGAAAAACACCTTTCTTCCGAGTCTTTGAGAAATATAACTTTCCATGCCTTTTATAAGAAATCCCGCACCGGTAATATATACAGGCGAGCTTTGCTCGCAAAACCTCTTTGCGGTAAATTCTCTTATTATTTGTTCAATATGCATAATAAGCTTGTCCGCCTGCGTATTCATTATACCGTCAACCTTAAATTGATTAAGAGAATGCATTCTGCCAAACTCGTCTTTCGCAAAAAGCTTTCCTCCGCTCGAAGGTGAAATTCCGAAAATATAAGTCCTCTTAATATTCTCCGCAAGCATCGCAGAAACTCCGAGTTTTTTTTCCAAAGAAGAGGTTATATATGAACCGCCCGCCGGAAAATGCCTCGTAACCGCAACTGCCGAGCCGATAATACAGCTTACGGAGGTTTCGTTATAACCGACATCTATTAATATTGCGGTATCGTCCCTAACGCTTTGCGGAATGCAGTGAAGCCCCAAAGCGTATTGATCCATAACGTAAGACTCTGCAGTTATGCTCAATTTATCAAGAAGCTCCTCTATAAAGCGTAAATACGAATTTCTTATATATATATATGAAGAGAACATATATAAGCGCCTGACCTTATGACCTATAGGAGGGTCAAGCGTCTCTGTTCCTGCGCAATCGTCAAAATATATGGGTCTTTCATCTATAAGAGTATATCCCTCTGAAGAAATCTCTTTCGGTCTGCCCTCTTTAAGCATATCCTCAACATCTTCTCTGACAAGGCGTATTGACGGGAAATTTCTTGCCGTTTTGCTCATAACCTGATGACAAAAGCATCCCGGAACGCCTATCACCGCTTTAGAAATCTGCTTTCCGCTCTGCTGTTCGCAGCCCGTAACCGCAGCCTCCAGCGCTTCAAAATCAGGCAGAAAGGTTTCGGGGTCGGGTTGTACGATCCGTACCCGCCCGCCCGCGCGCTCGACAAACACGCGGTATTCCGGAAAGAACGGGGCTAACAGAATGACCTCGTCCCCCGCGTTCAGAATCGCGTTGAGACTGACGGTCAGAGATGCCGCCGCGCCCGCCGTGAGATAAATCAGGTCGGGATCGGCTTCTGCGCTGTAAGTACGGTTCAGATG
>CAKSBK010000090.1 GCA_934438035.1 uncultured Christensenellaceae bacterium | reverse complement strand
GTCTCTTGTAGCGTAAATGGAGGTTCCGTCGCTTTTTAAAACTATGCAGGGCGGAACAAGGTCTTTTCCGTTTTCGTCCGTTCCCAAGTCCATGCGCACGACGTATGCGCCGTCGGAATATTCTAAAAGGTTTTTCTCTTTAAGCTCGTCTATAACGGGCTGCATTTTGTCGTTATAGAAGCTTTCCCCCGCATAGCTTTCAAAGCAAACGCCGAGGCGGTCGTAAACCTTGCCCACTTCTTTTAAAGTGAGCTCCTTAAAGCGGTTAAAAATGGAGAGCGCCTCTTTATCTCCGTCCTCTATCTTTTTAAACCACGCCCTGCCCTCGTCGTTTAAAGAGGGGTCCTTTTCCGCTTCCTCGTGAAAACGCACGTATAAATCCAAAAGAGCGTGGATTGAATTTTTTTCTATCTCTTCGTCGCTGCCCCAGCGCTTATATGCGCAGATGAGCTTTCCGAACTGCGTTCCCCAGTCTCCCAAGTGGTTTACGCCGACTACGTCGTAACCCAGGTGTTTATAAATTCTCTTTAAGGAATTGCCTATTGCGGTTGTGGAAAGATGACCTATGTGAAAGGGCTTCGCTATGTTTATAGACGAGTAATCCATGACCACGGTTTTGCCGTTTCCCATATCGGAAGAGCCGTAATTTTCACCTACGGCTTCAAGAGTGGCTTTTGCAAAATATCCCTTGTCGATAAAGAAGTTTAAATAGCCTCCCTTAACCTCTGTTTTGCTTATAAATGAGGGAAAAGCCGCTTTTGAAAGCTCCTCGGCTATAAGTGCGGGCGCTTTTCTCATGCTTTTTGCGAGTTTAAAGCAGGGAAGAGCGTAATCTCCCATAGCGGAATCCGGCGGAAGCTCCAGCATTGCGCAAAGCTCCTCTGCGGAAATATTTGCCGCCCCGCTCATGCTCTTAGCGAGCTCGAATTTATAATCCATTAAATATACCTGCCAATGCAATTATTTCAAACTTTAATATACCACAACAATGCCTGCGAGTAAAGCTTTTTTGACTTGAGACAAAGGCAAAACGGGCAGCTTCGGTTAAAACCGCACGCTTATGATTCCAAGCGGAAAAATGCAAAATAAAGATGAGCTTTTCGGGGCTGTGCGCGCTTTATAAGCGCATAAAAGCAGTGTTAAGCGAATTTAATAAATGCCGCAGAGCCGCATGTTGTTTAAATAAAAATAAAATCGACAGACCTCTAACGAAATCCGTCGATTTATGGTAGCGGCAGTGGGATTCGAACCTACGACCAATCGGGTATGAACTACTCTAGCCAGCTGAGCTATGCCGCCATAACGCTTTATTAGCAAGCATGACTATTATATCCGTAAATGCAAAGCTTGTCAATAGCGATTTTTAAACAAACAGCTTAAAATTCGTATGCTTTTTTAGCAAAACGGCATGATTTATTTAACGGAGTATTTATTCTAACGTATAAGAAGTATAATCGCAATGCGGTTTAGCGGCGAGAGCTATGCGCTTGTGTGAAAATCCGCCCCTGTTGCAGGCTTCTTATTTTCCCGGCGGGCGGAGTGATAAATTTTATTTAAAGCGCCGAGCAGCGTTTATCGGAGTAAAATCACCCTTTTGCCAAGAGTAAAACGAGTTATGCCAAAGCGGGCGAAGGCTTTAAAGAGACGCTTTTTTTAACGCTCAGGGGGCGCAGGACGTTTTAGATTAAAATATTTCGGACGTATCAAAACACCCTTTTCGGGAAAGCTAAATAAAAGAAATATGAAAGGAGTGTTGTTATGAACATTGCCGCTCTCACGCTTGTGATAATAGGCGCTCTTAATTGGCTTTTGGTGGGCCTGTTCCAGTTTGACGTCGTCGCAGCGATTTTCGGAAGCTCCGCCGCAGTGGTCGCGCGTATAATTTACGTAATCATCGGCCTTGCCGGAATATGGAGCGTTTCAATCTATCCCCGCCTTAAGAAGCATAAAGACTGAGGCGCTTTAAGAGAGGGAAAGCCTCTCTTTTATGTTGTATTTTTTTAATAATATGTATTATAGATATTTGTCATGTATGAAAAAAGCCGGCATATATGTTCCATTTGCGGTTAATTAATAAATTGACCTTGAAAAAACGCCGTTTCGGTGGCAAAATATATCTATAAAGAAAATTTTTAATAACTATAAAGGAGATTTATTATGCCATTAGTTACATCGACAAAAATGTTTGAAGACGCATATAAGGGCGGCTATGCCATAGGTGCGTTCAACGTAAACAACATGGAGATTATTCAGGGTATCGTTGAAGCGGGAACAGAGCTTAAGGCTCCCTTAATTCTTCAGGTATCAAAGGGTGCGAGAAATTATGCTAACCCCGTTTATTTAAAGCATCTTGTTGACGCAGCCGTCGAGGTTTCTAATCTTCCCATAGTGCTGCACCTTGATCACGGCGATTCTTTTGAGACCTGCAAGAGCTGTGTTGACGGCGGCTTTACCTCGGTAATGATAGACGGTTCTCATCTTCCTTTTGAAGAGAATATTGCGCTTGCAAAAAGAGTTGCGGAATATGCTCATGACAGAGGGGTTGTCGTTGAGGCTGAGTTAGGAAGACTTGCCGGTGTTGAGGACGAAATAAAGGTTTCCGCAGAGGATTCTTCTTACACAAGACCCGAAGAGGTTGAGGAGTTCGTTGCCAAAACGGGCGTTGATTCGCTTGCTATAGCAATCGGCACTTCCCACGGCGCATATAAGTTTACGGGTACTCCTCACTTACGCTTTGATATATTAGACGAGGTTTCAAAGAGGCTTCCCGGCTTCCCCATCGTTCTTCACGGCGCTTCTTCCGTAGTTCCCGAATTTGTAGATAAAATCAACAAATACGGCGGCAGCATGCCGGGTGCGCAGGGCGTTCCCGAGGATATGTTAAGAAAGGCGGCGAAGAGCGCGGTTTGCAAAATCAATATCGATTCCGACCTTCGTATGGCATGCACCGCGGCTATCCGCCAGCACATGTTCGAACATCCCGACCATTTCGACCCGAGACAGTATCTCGGAGACGCAAGAGCCAACGTTCAGAAGATCGTCGAACACAAGCTCGTTGACGTTCTGGGTTGTGCAGGCAAAGCAGACGAATGCAGATAATTTTTATACAAGTTTAATCAAGTTTAAAACGCGTTGCAAATTCCGCAACGCGTTTTATTTTAATTTTACCCTGATAATCGACTTATAGGCAGACTTTTACGATTTAATTTGTTAATCTATATGGAAAGAAGTGTTCCCACTCGGCGGAGTATATGTAAGTTTTTACATAATTTGGGGGAAATGCCGTCGCCGCTACTTATTGTTGTTTTGAATCACTTAAAACGGCAAAGAGGGGCTTCCTTTTACTTGAAATAAGTGCCTTTACAATTACAAACTTTATAATCTTTTATTTATTTACTTAAAAAGTCCATTCCTTTAAAAATTATGTCGTTTATAAGTTCGTCTTTAATTCCGTAATAAATTATCTTTCCTTCGCGCCTTACGCTTACCGCGCCTATCGAACGCATAAGCCTTAACTGATGGCTGAGCGTAGTTTGATTTAAACCTATCGTCGCGGCTAAATCCGTTACGCACATTTCGGATATCGATAGCGCGCATAAGATTTTCATTCTCGTTTTATCCGAAAATAAAGCGAAAAACCCAACTAAATCTTCCAAAACTTCTCCGCTCGGCAAATAATCGCCTACCATATCGAACGTCTTTTTATCGATCATTAACGTTGCAACAGCCATACCAATTCTCCTTTGCCGCCGAAAATCGGATTTAAATTCCAGATTTTCGGCGGCAGCCGCAACGAGTAAATCTTAATCGTCGCAACCTCATATATTTGTATTTATTATACTATCATATGTACATTCATGTCAATAAAACATAAAATCGAAAAATGTCGCATAAAGTATTATAAAAGAGAATTTTGTTTTTTCGGAGGTAATATGAATTCCAACATAGTTCTTTTAGGTCTTCTGTATCTTTTATATGCCGAGGGCTATATAAATCTCACTCAGGTTCTGCTTCTGCTCGCGCTTTCAGCATCCACGGTATGTTCCTGTCGGAATACAAACAACACAAACGGCTCGTTCAACACGATGAATTCCACAACGTAATTATTAACAATAATATAATAATAATATTCCGCACTTATTTCAAGTCTGAGGAAGCCCCTCTTTGCCGTTTTGCGCGATTTTATTAAATAATAAGTCGTGGCGACGGCATTTCCCCCAATTTAACAATATACTTATAATATGTAAAACAAGGACGGTCTCAATCGTCCTTGTTTTACATTACTCCGCCGAATGGGAACACTTTCATTTGCCACAATTCCGCGGAATTAGAACGGTCAAAATAAAGAGATTCTAAAAAATTCACAGAAACGATATTTTTTATGCTTCGGTAATTAACTATTTTTTAGTTTGAAAATATTGATTTAAAAACAATATTTTGAAATTTTTTTAATTACTACACCCAAACATTTT
The DNA here is from genome assembly GCA_934438035.1 of uncultured Christensenellaceae bacterium. GTDB lineage: Bacteria > Bacillota > Clostridia > Christensenellales > Christensenellaceae > HGM11616. The sequence goes on along the minus strand of CAKSBK010000090.1, from coordinate 895 downwards.
ACATTGAGCCGAACAATCGTTCAAGCATTTAAAAATCCACGTAAAAGTCAAGTTAATCGACTTATACGTGGACTTCTGCAACTTATTGCCTTGCTGTGTTTTATAAAAGCTTTAAACCTTGATTAAGTTATATTTACTTACGATTTCTCGCTTCCGCCAACCTTTCTTTTGACGAACAAAACCACCACGCTCACGCCGAGCGACAGCAAAACGCCGCCGATAACGATAAGCGCAATCATCAAATTTTTAGTAGTGTCCCGAAGAATTTTAATCTCGTTTGACAACTCGTTGTCTTTATTTTGAAGTTGCATCTTTGCCTCGTCGAGGTTAGCCTGAACCTTTTTAATTGCCTCCGCAAGCGCATTATCCGCTTCTTTATATGTTTTTTCCAACATCGATACTTCGTTTTCAAGGTTAACGCTCAGTATCTTAAGATTTCCGTTGATAACCGCGTCAGCCGCTTCGTAAGCTTCCTTAACCGCGGCAAGCTTGCCCTCTATATTGCTTTTATTGTCGCCGACAGTTTTAGTCAAGTCGCTTACCGCTTTATCAAGATTTGTCTGCACTTTGTCGATTGCAGTTTTTAAATCGGAGTCCGCTTTTTCGCTCGACGTTTTCAGATTCGCAATGCTTTCTTCAAGCTCGCCGTCTTTGGTCTGCAACGCGGTTATGCCCGAATCGATTACCGCGTCTGCCGCTTCGTAAGCTTCTTTTACTGCGGCAAGCTTGCCTTCTATATCGCTCTTATTGTCGCCGACGGTTTTGCTTAAATCGTCTACCGCTTTATCCAGATTTGTCTGCACTTTGTCGATTGCAGTTTTCAAATCGGAGTCCGCTTTTTCGCTCGACGTTTTCAGATTTGCAATGCTTTCTTCAAGCTCGCCGTCTTTGGTCT
>CAKSBK010000089.1 GCA_934438035.1 uncultured Christensenellaceae bacterium | reverse complement strand
GCCATGTCAAATTGTATCAGGGTGTTACATTGGGTGCGAAGAGCTTTGAGCTTGACGAAGACGGAAACCCCGTTAAAGGCGTTAAGCGCCACCCGAATATTGAAGATAACGTAATAATATATTCCGGCGCAACTATTTTGGGCGGAGACACCACTGTCGGCGCAAACTCTATTATCGGCGGAAACGTTTGGCTTGTAAGCTCTGTTCCGGCAGGCTCAAAAGTTTATAATTCCACTCCCTCGCCGACAATTATCAACAAATAATTTCCCGGAAAATGCTCGAAAAAAAGAAGCCGCGCAAGCGGCTCTTTTTTTGAGCGAATATCAGAAATTATTGTTGTCTTTTAAATTTTCAAAAGATTCGTTTTGAACTTCGCTCTCGTTTCTGCTGTTTTGGGAATCTCTTCTTAAAGAGCCTTTTTCTCCTTTAGAACTTTGCATGCCGTTTTTGGCATTCTTCTGTCTTTTGTTCTGTGACATTTCATTATGCTCCTTTCATGCGCATTTGCGCTTTTCGCAAATATAATATCCGCATTAAGAGACCCGCTTATTAAGTTAAATTTTTCTAATCAAGCCCCAAAACGCAGCGAACGATTTTTTTTGTTTTTTCCTCCGCTGTTTCATATGCTTTTGCAACCTTCTGTGCATCGCTCGTAAAAGACGGCACGCTGACAGATAAATCCAAAAGGCAGTCCGCCGTACACGAAAGCGCGTCGCAGAGTTTTTTTAAGACATCGGTATTCGGTCTGTTTTTTCCCGTTTCCCAATTAGAGACCACCGCCTCGTTAACGTCTATAAGCCTTGCAAGCTGCTTTTGAGTTAAACCGCATGCTTCCCTTTTGTTTTTTATCCTTTCTCCGATGGAATATCTCATCTCTTCCCCTCCGACTTTTATTTAACTATCTTTATATTATTAGTGAAAAAGGCGTATGTCAAAAATCCCCGTGTCGATTTTTATCTAATTTTTTCTCATTGTTCTAAAGAATTTCACGTGTTATTTTTTATTTAACATAGAATTTCTTGTTAGGAGGAAATAATGAATATCAGCACCATTCTCAAACGCAACCTAATAACGCACAACATTTCACAAAAAGAGGCGGCACGATACCTGCATATGAGTCCGTCGTCGCTTTCAAAAAAGCTCTCCGGAAAAAGAGCTCTTTTTCTTGACGAATTTGCGGCGCTCTGCAAGCTTATGAAAATAAGCGCAGACGAATTGTTGGAGAAAACCGATGCGTGAATATGCAATGAAGCTTGACAAGCTCGGAATAAGCTATGACAGATACCAAGAGCTTAAGCACTTTTGCAGGCAATATGACCGCCTCAGTGTCAATGGAAAAAAGCTCATTGACGAAGCCGCAAAAAACGCCGCAGGTGAATACGCCCAAAAATTAAAGCTTAACGTCTGCACTCCAGACACCCCTTTCAGATACATAGACATTCCCTACAGCGAAAGTCAATTTAAACGCATACGAAAAATGTTTTTCGTATATCTCGATAAATCAAAGGAGAAATGAATTATGAAATACTTAAACAACGTTACCGACATAAAAGAATATTCAAAAAAAGCAAAAAGCTCAAGGGGCGGCGTCTCCGAAATTAAGGTTTTAAAGGAGCTCGGAAGAATAGCCTTTGCAAGCGCCGCAAATTATATAAATATAGAAACCGACGCCGAGACGGGTAAAGAAAAGCTTAAATATACCGATACTTCAGAGCTTTCGGAAGACGAGCGCGCCGCAATAGTCTCCATACAAAAAACAAAAGACGGCATAAAAATCGAAACCGCCGATAAGCTTAAAGCTTTAGAGCTTTTATGTAAATATTTCGGCATGTTTTCCGATTCGCAAAGCAGTGAAATGAAGCTTTATTTAACGGACGAAGATAAAAAGCTCTTGGAGCGTGTTTCAAAACGATATGCAGAGAATAATTGAAAATGCGAAAAAGGAGGAATACGCATATATAAAAGGACATCCTCTGTATTTTATAGAACAATACGTAAAAATAGAATCAAAAGACGGCTTATCCCCAATAGTTCCCTTTAAGCTTTGGGAGGGGCAGAAAAAAGCGCTTTTAAGCATTGATTCCCATCGCCTTAACATTATTTTAAAGGCGCGCCAGCTCGGAATCACCTGGCTCGTTTTGGCTTATGCGCTCTTTATGCTGTTAACAAAAGAGGGTGCAAGCGTAGTCGCTCTTTCAAGAACGCAAACGGAAGCAAACGAGCTTATACGCAGGTTAAGCGTAATGCTTTTAGAATTACGGGCGTTCGTCCGTCCCGCAGAAGAAAAAAGCGCCGGCTGGTTTACCTTTAAAAAGCGCCAAACGGAAATAGAGCTTTACTTAAACGGCAAAAAGTTTTCCGCGTTCACCGTATTTGCAAGCGCCCCCGGCGCAGCGAGAAGCTTTACCGCCGACCTCATAATATTTGACGAATGGGCATATCAGCAATACGCCGAAGAAATATGGGTAAGCGGTCTTCCCACAGTAAACCGAACGGGAGGCGGAAAGGTAATCGGTCTTTCAACTATGCAGCTCGGAACGCTCTTTGAGCGGCTTTGGAAAAACAGCAAGCAGTTTAACAAAATTTTTCTCCCCTGGAACACGGATCCCTCAAGAAACGACGAATGGTATAAAAAAACGCGCGAGCTTATGGGAGAAATGGTTAAGAAGGAATATCCCATGACGCCCGAAGAGGCGTTATCCTCCCCCGGCGGCTCATATTTTGATAATTTCAGAAGCGATATACATATAATATCCCCTTTTAACATTCCCGCTCATTGGAGAAAATACCACGCTATAGATTACGGCCTCGATATGCTCGCCTCGGTTTGGGCGGCGTTTGACGAAGAGGATAATTGCTATATTTACAGAGAGGTTTATGAAAGCGGGCTTATCATCTCAGACGCCTGCAAAAAAATGGCTGAGGCTGAGGAGGGAGAGGATATCTATGCCAGGTTTGCTCCTCCGGATCTTTTCGGACGTTCCGGAGAAACCGGCAGGACTCGCATCGAGGCTTTTAGGGACGGCGGCTTTAATTTTGAAAAAGCAAGCGCCGACAGAGAATCCGGCTGGCTGAACCTAAAAGAAATGCTTAAGGTTTATACCGATATATCAGGAAAACAGACAAGCCGGCTTAAAATATTTTCCTGCTGCAAGAACCTTATACGCTCGCTTATTTCAATAAAATGCGATAAGCGCCGAGCTTCCGATTGCGCAAAAGAGCCTCATGAGCTTACACATGCGCCCGACGCTTTAAGATATCTTTTAATAAGCCGTCCTACCGGGCAAAATGACGAATGCGTTTCAGACACGTGGTATGACGAAGCGGAAAATTTTTTAAGCTACGGTTTATAATTTTTTTACGAGTGGTATATAATAAATTGTCAATAAAACGCCGTATATAACGCGGTTTAAAATATTTATATTCAACACCGAAAGGAGAAGCATTATGCACTTTTTCAGTATAACCGGCTTTGTAACGGTCGTAATGATATTGCTGCCCAATATTCTTTACATGTTTACCGCAAAAAAACAAACGAATAAAAGCGAAATCAAAAACGATATACCCAAAGTGATATATATACTTGAAAACATAGGACGTTACGCCTGCCTAATATTAATGATAATAAATACGGGCTTTTTGGAAACGGGATATATAGGTCCTAACGCACAGCCCTTGAGAATAATATTAAGCATCATATTGACCGTGCTTTACCTTTTCGCCTGGCTTATATATTTTACGGAGCTTAAATTTACTTTGCCGCTCTGCCTTGCCCTTTCGGTTATTCCCTCGCTTTTGTTTTTCCTTTCGGGGCTTCTCTGCGGGAAATGGACTTTATTGTTCTTCTCCGTAATATTTGCCGTCTGCCATATTTATATTTCATATAAAAGCGCACCTAAGGAAATATTAATAAAAGAGGACGCATAATATCTGCGCCAAGCCTTAAATCGGCGGCAGGCTCAGCAGTTAGCTTGTAAAACAGACGCCCTAAACCTAAGAGATTGCCTAAAAGATGAAAGCCATAAAACCGATGTTATAGGCATGTAAAATGAACCGTATGCGAAAACGAGCTTTTAAGCTGTTAATTCCAAAATTATATATACATAACCGAAATGACCGGCAATAAATCTGCAGGTCATTTTTCTTTAACAATGTATAAATCCATTCCCTTTCCGTTAATTTTAAACTGTATATAAGCATCTTTTCTTATAAAGGAAAGTAATAACCAACGCTAATTTCAAAACAGTCAATCGACACTTCGGAGAATTTGCCGGATTATACTTATTTGCATGGTATAATTTGCATACCTAAATATGCCGTAGCATTTATCCGCAAAACAGACCGGATTCAAAAAGAATATTGATTGCGGCTGCTCCGTTCCTATGCAGCGTTTGCTTTCGCAGAGAAAAAAGCAAATGCAAAAGATTACTGAATTTTCGAGCCGGTACACAGTTTTATAAAAGATCTGCCGAGAGGTTTTCCCCCCGCTGATTTAACGCACTGTGCCGGCTCTTTTTATCATTGCAGCCATCATTCCGGGTAAATATGCCGGAAATTTTCCGAAAGCATGATTTACCGCAGAACAGTAAGCATCGGACTGCAAACCCGTAATTCATATTTTTCAGCCTTGCGATATGCGGACTTCTCAGGCTTTAGCCGTATAATTCTGAAAATAAAGCAAAAAATTACCGAATTTGATGACAAAATCTTGGTATATACGCCCGGATACTCAGGCGGCAGACATGTACGAGATTTCATACGCTATTACAGCGGCGCCTGCGCAGCAAAGAGAAAACGGCATAACCGCATGGGTCACACCGTTTTTAAAAATCCGTTAAATTAAGGCGCAGCAGCCGAGTATACGGCACATTTCTTACATATAAGTACCCTTTTTTTATTTACAAGCCTCAACAAATTCGCAGAAAAGCCTTCTTGAAGCCTCGTCTTTTTTATAAAAAAGCTCCGGATGCCATTGCACGCCTATAAAAAATCTTCTGTCGGGCGCCTCTAACGCCTCAATAAGCCCGTCCGAAGCCGCCGCACAGGCTGTAAGCTTAGGCGAAACCTCCTTAACCGCTTGATGATGATAGCTGTTTACGCCTATTTCGCTTTCTTCCAATATTTTAAATAGCTTTGTATCTTTAAAAATATTCGCCTTATGAACCGCTCTGTCATACGGCGGCGTCATAACATGGCAAATATCGCTCTTTCTCTGCGAAGGCAAATCCTGATAAAGCGTACCGCCGAGAACCGCGTTCATAAGCTGTACCCCCCTGCAGATTCCCAAAACAGGTTTATTGTCCGCATAGGCATGCTTTAAAATCATACTCTCAAGCTCATCTCTTTTTTCTTCCGGCTTTCCGCAAGACTCTAAAGCTTTTTCATTATAAAGCTC
>CAKSBK010000088.1 GCA_934438035.1 uncultured Christensenellaceae bacterium | reverse complement strand
CCGCCGCTTCGATTGCGCCGATAAGTCCCTTTGTTTCTACCATTCCGAGTGCCTGCTTTTCCATTTTGAAATCTCCTCTCAATTATAATTCTTCGTGATAATCGTCTATAAACCCTATGATTGCGAGGTCACAGGGTACCAAACCGTTTCTGAACACCAAAGAGCCTTCCTTCGAGCCTATCATATAGACGAAATCACCAATACCCGCCTGCCTTGTAGCGTCACCAGCAATAACTCTCTTTCCGGGCTTTCCGTTCACTATAGTTTCTACAACGAGAAGCTTAACGCCCGTAAGGTTTTCATTTTTAACGGTGGATACTACCGACCCGATTACTCTTCCGACATTCATCAGCTCACCTTATTTCGCTGCTTTAGTTGCTTTCTTTGCGTCCATGTTGGGAAGAATGCCCTCAACATCGTCATGAGGTCTCGGGATTACGTGTACGCCGTAAAGATCGCCGACTCTCTTTGCAGCAGCTGCGCCTGCCTCAACCGCAGCCTTAACAGCTCCTACGTCGCCTCTTACCATTACCGTTACAAGGCCGGAACCGATCTGCTCTTTGCCGATAAGATGTACGTTTGCCGCCTTTACCATTGAATCCGCCGCTTCGATTGCGCCGATAAGTCCCTTTGTTTCTACCATTCCGAGTGCCTGCTTTTCCATTTTGAAATCTCCTTTTATCTAAATGTGTTGTTTTATTTATTATACAAGCGAGTTAAACAAATCTCTGTGAGGAGAAGGAATAACTACGCTTTCCGCCATGAGTCCGCTAATCTCTTCAAGACCCTCCGCAGCCGCAACGGAAGCTCTTACCGCCGCAACTTCGCCGGTCATGGTGATAAACGCCTTGCCGCCGAGTCCTCTTCCCAGTCTTACTTCTATAAGCGTGATATCCGCCGCCTTAACAGCCGTATCAGCCGCCAAAATAGCCGCCGAAAGGGAATAGGTCTCCATTATTCCTACCGCGTTTAAGTTTTCCACCTCCGTGCATGCGCCTACCGCGCTTACAACCTGAGGATGAACGTTCGGAATAACTATTGTATCTACCAGCTTTTCAGCAGAAGTATTGACTCCTGCGTCAACTGCGGCTCTTACCGCCGCAACTTCGCCCGTAACTACCGCAATGTATTTGCCTGCGCAAACCGAATGCGCCGCCGCGAGCTCAACATCCGCAGCCTTAAGCATTGCGTCGGCAGCTTCGATTCCCTTCGGTATACTGTTTAATTCTATCATTCCTAATGCGATCATTTTACTTTACCTCTATCGTTACAGAATCACCGTTTACTGCCGTAACGGTACCGCTTATGCTAGCGTGTATCTTTGCGCCCAAAGCTCCCTCTTTTATATCTGCAATCAGGTCTCCCTTTGAAACCTGCTGACCTTGCGAAACAACGCATACGGCAGGAGCGCCGATGTGCATTTTTAAGGGAATGGTTACTTTCTTTACATTCATTATCTCGTCAACGAGCGGTGCGTCAACGTCATACTGCTTTATGCCGAGTCTTCCGATAAGGCGGGAAACGGGAACTCTCTTGTTGTCTATTCCCTTATCCACCGTGGTATAAACCTCTTTTTTGGGCTTGATTCCCGCACCGGCAAGACCGCTCTTCATTCTCTGCATCATTCTTGAAGGCGCAAGCCCGAAGTTACATGCAAAGTATGTGCATATTCCGCAGTCGCAGCACGAGAATATTCCGTTAACGTCGCCTAAAAGTTTTCCGTCGCCCTGAGCGGCAGCGCGCATTGCGAGATGAGGCTGAACGTTTAAACCGAGAGCGTTTCTCGGGCACATCTGCGTACACATAGAGCACTGGCAACATACCGCGCGTGCGAGCTTTAATTCCCTTGCGGGGTCTGCCGTCTTCTTTGCGATAAGCGGATGAGTGGATTTAAAAATAAGTATTCCGCCGGTGGTTTTTGTTACCGGGGTATTTACGTCAGTCGTAAGCTTGCCCATGCAGGGTCCGCCTAAAACTATTGTATATCCCGTCATGTCCTCGGGAGCGCCCGCTGCTTTCATAAGAACGCTGATGGGGGTTCCTATGGGAACGCACAGCGTTACGGGCTTTTTAACCTCTCCGCCTACCGTAACGTATTTATCGGTAACCGGCTTTCCGTCAACCGCATTTGCTATATTTATAAGCGTGGAAACGTTATCGACTACGCAGCCTACATCTAACGGAAGACCGCCCGTAGGAACAACTCTTCCCGTAACCTCGTAAACCATCTGCTGTTCGTCGCCGGCAGGATAATAGCTCTTGAAGAGTTTTATTTCAACATCCGTTCCCTTAACCGCTTCTTTAAGCGCCGAAACTGCGTCATGGTAATGCTCCTTTAAGCAGATTACCGCATGCTTTGCGCCCGTGGATTCCTTAACCGCCGAAATACCCTTTACAACGAGATCCGCATGGTCTCTCATAAGCTGCTGGTCAACTCTTAAAAGAGGCTCACATTCCGCTCCGTTGGCAATTATATATTCAGCCTTGCAATTTACCTTTACGTGAGTAGGAAAGCCCGCGCCGCCCGCGCCGACTATTCCCGCTTCACGGATATTATCTACTAAGCTCATTTGCTTCTCCTCCGCTTACGCTTTTAGATAATGCGCAGATCGCCTTTTACTACGCATCTTCTCTTTCTCGTAAAGGATCTTGCAGAGGTAAGTCCCTCGCCCGTGGGGGTTGCTATCGTAAGCGTGGAATAGCCCTCGCCCGTAAGACCGAGACCGGCATATGAAGGACCGTTCTTTACGAATATAGTAGTATTCATAACCTTTGCAGCCTTTGAAAGTCTCTTGATGTTTGTAGAATGAATCATAGCGGAATGCCAGCAGCCTCTCTCCGCTCTTAACGCTTCGGAAAGGCACTCTTCAAAGTCCGCAACTCTTGCGATACCTAAAATAGGCATCATCATCTCAACATGTATGAAAGGATGATCCTTATCAACCTCGCAGATGATAAGTCTCGGATCTCCTACGTAAGGAACGCCGGCAGCGTCCATAATAAACGAAGGATTATGACCTACGAATTTTCTGTTTATAACCCATTTGCCGTCCTTATTGATAAGAACAGTGTTTTTAATCTTTTCGATATCTGCGCCGTATACTCTCATAGCGCCGTTCTTAACCATTTCATCCATAAGCTGGTCAGCAATGGAAGCAACCGCAAAGCACTCTTTTTCTTCAAAGCACATTACGTTGTTATCTAAAGATGCGCCGTCAACTATATCCTTTGCAGCTTTAGGAATATCCGCAGTTTCGTCAACCATAACAGGCGGGTTTCCGGGGCCTGCGCAGATCGCCTTTTTGCCGGACTTCATAGCTACCTTAACGATGCCTTCGCCGCCCGTTACAGCAAGAAGCTTGATGTCGGGGTGGCTCATAATAATACCGCTTGATTTCATATCGGGCTCTTTTGCGCAAACGATAAGATTTGCAGGACCGCCTGCTTCAACGATAGCTTCGTTCATAAGCCTCATAGCCTCCTGAGAGCACTTCTTTGCGGAGGGATGAGGGTTAAATACAACGGCGTTTCCTGCGGCAATCATGCTCATAGAGTTGTTAACTACCGTGGAAGTGGGATTCGTTGAAGGAGTAATTGAGCCTATAACTCCGTACGGCGCAGACTCAACAAGCGTAAGACCGTCGTCTCCGGAGAACGCCTCTGTTACAAGGTCTTCAATTCCGGGAGTTTTCTGAGCTGTAAGGATGTTTTTCTTTGTTTTGTCCTCAACTCTGCCGTAGCCTGTCTCTTCATGAGCAAGCTTTGCGAGATACTCTGCATTTTTAACCGCGGAAGCGCGCATCGCCTCAACAAGTCTGCCTCTCTCTTCAAGAGACATCATGATAAGTTTGCGCTGAGCCTCCTTAGCTGCTGCAATAGCGTCGTTAACGTCGTCAAAAAGACATCCGTTGTTTGCGCCTGTTTCCTGTGCCATCAGCTTTGAAACCGTGTCACGGATGATTGTACGGATTTGTTCGTCTGTAAAGCTCATTTCAAATACCTCTTTCTTATTCTGTCATCACTTTTATATAATTATTTCTTATTTATCCGTAGGCTTTTTAGCCTGTTTTGCTTGTTTTTTCTGCATATCCGCCTTAAGCCGGGCGTCAATGTCTTTAACTATCTTTTTTGCTTCTTCCCGCCTTTGCGCTTCTGCGTCTTCCTTAGCGACGGGCTTTAAAGTTTTTCTCTGTTCCGCTTTTTTTGCTTGCTGCGCTTTAGGCGCCTCTTTAGGAGCTTCCTTAAGCTTCTGCTCTTTTTCTTTTTTTGCCGCCGCGGGTTTAACGTCCGGGTCCGCCTTATCAAAGCAGCGTTCTCCGTTAATATCTACGCTGTCGATTATCGCAACGATACAGGAATCGACCGGCCTTGCGTCCGTAACCGCGGTCTGCCTTGAAGAAGAACCGCTTACGCACATTACAAGCTCTCCGTCTCCTGCGCCTACGCTGTCTATTGAAACAAACGGCGCGCCCTTTTCTTCAAACGTCACCGTATCTATAGGCTGGCAGACAAGTATTTTAAAACCTACAAGCTTCTCCGCCTTTTTGGTGCTTATAACCTGCCCGCATACTCTTGCTAACTGCATTTTTTATTCCTCCGTGGGATATTTATCGTATACCCTGCGTCCTTTTAAATCTATAGAATCGAGAATCGCCAAAAGCGTCATATCGGCAGGAGCGGTCTTTGTCTCTTCGCATGCTCTTGACGAGCTTCCGCCGACGCACATAACTATTTCCCCTTCGCCTGCGCCAACGCCGTCCATTACGACTACAGGGTCTCCCGAATCTTTCATTGTTTCTATGTTAAGAGGCTGAACAATCAATAATTTCCAACCGTTTAACGATTTTGCCTTCGTCGTGCTTACGGCATTGCCCCTTACTCTTCCTATCATCATAATCGGTTACCTCAAAAATCAATGCTTACGCCAAGCTCGTTTGCCTTATCTCTTGCAAGCGGAGTTATTATCGCGTCTTTCTCGCAAAGCACTCTCATGGTTCCGTCATTAAATGCGTTTAAAACTTCGTTTTCCGTAACCAGAGCCTCTTTAATTACCTCTCCGTATTCCTGCGCCGGGCGGTATGCTATAACCTTAACCCCCATTTTCGTTAAAACGTCGATGGAGTCCACAACTCTTTCAAAAAACGTCGCTCTTTTGAATTTGGGAATCTCAAAGTCCAAAAGCAGCGTCACCCTTCTTCCCCATAAAAGCGGACGCAAAAACGCGCGCTCTATAAATCCCTCGTCGTTTCCCTCGGCAAGCTTATATAACTGACCTAAAGAAGGAGTTACAAGAACTATATCGGCGGCGCCTGCCAGCATTTCAAAAAGCTCCGCCTCGTCGTGCTCGTTTTTAACGGGAAAGCTGAAGCATCCGGGAGCGGAAAACTCCACGCCGTTAAATAAAGCGCAGCGTATCCC
>CAKSBK010000087.1 GCA_934438035.1 uncultured Christensenellaceae bacterium | reverse complement strand
AGGCTGCGGTTGAGGCAGGCGCAGCTGCTGCAAAGAGAGTCGGCGATCTTTACGGCGTACACGTAATCCCGAGACCCCATGACGACGTTGAGGGCATTCTTCCCACAATGTAATTGTATTTGAGGCGATATATTGAGAATAGCAAGAGTAGTCGGTAATGTAGTCTCCACAATTAAAGAGGAGACTCATTACGGACGTAAAATGATGATAATTGAATATTTGGATCTTGACTTAAAGCCGATAGGCACGAGAGATATTGCGCTTGACGCGGCAGACGCCGGAATTGGCGATATTGTCTTAACGAGCCGTGACGGAGGTTCCGCCAAAATGCTTTTTGAAGACAAAGGTCTTATATCCGACATTACAATCTGCGGCGTTCTCGATCATTTCAGCCTCGACGGCAAGATTATTAAAACTACGTGACGGGAGAACTTAAATGGATATTGATAAGATAATCGCAGAGGTTACACAAAAAGTTCTCGCAGAGGTTGAAGGCAAAAAAGCGCAGGAAGCGAAGTATTCCGTAAGACCGGACGAGGTTGCGGGTATGCTTGAGCATTCACTTTTAAACCCGGATACGACCCTTGATAAAATAATTAAGGGTTGCGAAGAAGCAAAAAAATATCGTTTTGCAAATGTTGTGGTAAGCCCATATTACGTTCCCTTTGCTGCAAGGGAGCTTAAAGACAGCGGCATAGCGGTATGCTCCGCCGTAGGTTTTCCTCATGCTTGCGCTTCAACGGCGGCAAAGGTTGCGGAAATTAAGGAATGCGCGTCTTTAGGCGCACAGGAGCTTGACGTTTCCATAAACATAAACGCAATTAAAAGCGGCAGAATCGACGACGCAAGAAGAGATCTTGACGCGATGGTAGAAGCGGCTAAAGGAAGAGTTGCGTTAAAGGCTATTTACGAGCATGGGCTTTATACGCCTGCAGAGAAAGAAAAAGCTCTTCTTATAATCAGAAGCAGCGGAGTGGAATTCTGCAAAATAAGCAATGCGCTTACCGGCAAAAAAGCCGAGGCCGAGGATGTTAAATACGTTCGTTCTATTCTCGGAAGAGGCATAGGAATTAAAATTGACGGCGGCGTTAAGACGCTTGATAAAGCAATGGAGCTCTTTACGGCAGGCGCTGCAAGGATTGGTTTGTCTGCGTCGGTCAGCGTTGCAGAGGAGGCCATAGCGGCGAGAAAATAATTTCAGCAAATATCCGTCGAAATTTTTCGGCGGATTTTCTTTAAATTACGGGGTAAAATTATAATGGATATTAACTCTATTTTAGACAGTCAGCTTGACTATTATTCGCATACACCGCTGTATCAGCAGCTTATAACTATTATAAAAAGATCTATAGATTCGGGTGCGGTTAACGAGGGAGACATGCTTCCTGCGGAGCTTGAGCTTTGCGACAGGTTTGGAATTTCCCGTTCAACGGTAAGGCAGGCCTTCGCTGCTTTGGAGCAGGAGGGAATAATATCCCGTTTCAGAGGTAAGGGCACGTTCGTTACAAAGCCTAAGCTTAAAAGAACGCTCAAAAATTTATATAGTTTTTCAAACGAAATGTCGCTTTTGGGGTTATCTTCCTCTTCAGAGCTGCTCTCTTTTGAGACTATTAAAGCGCGGGGTGATCTTACGACGAAAATGGCTCTTCGCGAGGGTGACAGCGTCTTTAAGTTTGTTCGTTTAAGAAGAGTTAACGGAGACCCCTTGATGTTAGAGACGGATTTTGTTCCGGCAAAGCTCTGTCCTACGCTTTCAAAAGAAATGCTAAATGATAAGCCGCTTTATAAAACGCTTGAATCTGAGAGCGGTCTTATTCCTGCCCGTGCTGTTGAGAGCTACGACGTTACGACGATAGACGCTAACGAGGCGGAGCTATTAAATACGCGTACGGGAAGCAGTGCGTTCTTCGTTCAAAGAATGTCCGAAGACGCAAACGGAACGATTTTTGAAATGGCTATTATGCTAGTAAGAGGAGACAGGTGCCGTTTTGAAATTGAGCTTAAAGGAGAGAACGTTTCTTTCTTGAGAAAAATTGATTAGGAGCAGCATATGGAATGGCAGCAGATTAAAATAACTCTTAAGCCGGAAAATATAGATATCGTGATGTCTTCTTTAATTATGGCGGGCATTACGGGTTTTGAGATAGAAGATCCCAGGGAGTTTGACGAATTTTTGGAAAATTCCTGTTATTACGATTATATAGAAGACGACGTGATGAAGCTTAAAGACGCTCCTGCAGCCGTCAAAATTTATTTGCCGGAAAACGCTCAGGGGGCGGAAACCCTGCAGGCGGTAAAAGCGGAGCTTAACAGGCTTAAACAGGATTACGATGTAGAAAGCTCTCTTTCTTTTGTGGGAATGAAAGAAGAGGATTGGGCAAATAATTGGAAAAAGTATTTTAAGCCGATTGCAATAGGCGAAAAACTCATGATAAAGCCCTCTTGGGAAGAGCTTCCCGATAACTGCGGAAGAACTGTTTTGGAGATCGACCCTTCTTCAAGCTTTGGTACGGGCACTCATGCGACAACTCAGCTTTGCTTGGAGGCGCTTGAAAATATTGTAAAAGAGGGAGATTGTGTCCTTGATATGGGCTGCGGCAGCGGCATACTTTCAGTTGGCGCAATGCTTTTAGGCGCAGGAGAAGTCACGGGAGTAGATATTGAAGAGGATTCCGTCCGTGTTTCTTACGAGAATGCGGATATGAATAAAATAAACAGAGACAATTTTAAAATATACTGCGGAAACGTGCTTTGCGACGACTTGCTTAAGGAAAAAATAGGCGAAAAGAGCTATGATATAGTCGTTGCAAATATCGTTGCGGACGTGGTTATTGCGATGTCGCCCTTGTTTAAAAGATATTTAAAAGGGGACGGAACTCTCATAACCTCGGGAATAATTACGGAGCGAATCGACGACGTAGTCCTGGCGCTTATTAGAGCGGGCTTTATAATTAAGGATATTTTAAAAAGAGACGATTGGGCTGCGATTACGGCGGTACACAGATGAGACGTTTTTTTCCTAAGAGAATTGAAGACGGAATAGCGTATTTTTCTGCCGAGGAATCAAGACACATTGCAAAAGTCTTGAGAATGCAGCCGCAGGATAAAATAATAGTTCCCGAGGGGAGAGGCGAGTGGGTATGCGAGCTTGTAAAGGTTTCAGTAGACGGCTGCACTGCCAAAACTCTTACTTACGGAGGCTGTAACGCCGAGCCTAAAAAAAAGCTGACGCTTTATATGGCGTATACAAAGTCGGATAAAATGGAGCTTTGCGTGCAAAAGGCGGTGGAATTGGGCGTAAGCTCGTTTGTCCCGTTTATTAGCTCAAGATGCGTTAAAATCCCTGACGACGCAGGCGCAAAAAAGGCGAACGCCCGCTTTAAAAGGATTGCTTTTGAAGCGGTAAAGCAGTGCGGCAGAGCTAACGAAGCGGAGATTTTACTGCCGATTTCATTTGAAGAGCTTTTAAAAAGCGTAAGCGAGCATGAGCTTACGCTGTTTGCATACGAGGCGAGCGAGGGAAGCTTAAAGGACTGCTTTAATAAAAAAGCGGATGATTATGCGCTTATAATAGGCCCGGAGGGCGGTTTTACACCTTATGAAGCAGAACAAATAACAAAAGCGGGAGCAAAAAACGTAAGCTTGGGAACAAGGATATTGCGTGCGGAAACTGCGGCAATAGCGCTTGCGGCGATAACGGCTTATGAATCGGGGTGTTGAAATGAAAGCGGCGTATATTACTCTCGGCTGTAAGGTGAATCAATACGACACCGAAGCAATGCAGGAAATTATGGAAAGCCACGGCGTTGAAACAGTTCGGTTTGACGAAAAGGCGGATTTTTATATTATAAATACCTGCACGGTAACAAATATAGCAGACAGAAAATCCCGGCAAATGATACACCGTGCCTCAAAGAAAAATCCCGAGGCTGCAATAATAGTTTGCGGATGCTTGGCGCAAAGAGAGCCTGAGCTTTTAAAAAGCGAGGGTATAAGCGCGGTTATAGGCACGAAAAACAGGGCGGATATTTATAATGTAGCTATGGACGCTCTTTTGGGAAAGAGGACGGACGCAGTATCTGACAATTCCAAAGATACCTGCTTTGAAGAGCTTAAAATTTCAAGGAGCGGAGAGAGAACAAGAGCGTATATAAAAATCTGCGAGGGCTGTAATAATTTTTGCAGTTATTGTATAATACCTTATGCAAGGGGAAGAGTGCGCTCAAGAAAGCTTGATGAAATAGTTTCGGAGGCGGAGCGCCTTTCAAAAAGCGGAGTAAAAGAGGTTGTCTTAACGGGGATACATTTGGGCTCTTACGGAAAAGACACCGGTGAAGCGCAGCTGATTGACGTAATCGAAGCGGTCAATAAAGTAAACGGTATTATGAGAATACGTTTAGGGTCGCTTGAGCCGTCTCTTCTTACGGAGGAATTTTGTTTTCGCGCCTCAAAGCTAAAAAAGCTCTGTCCGCAGTTTCATATATCTTTGCAAAGCGGCTGTACATCTGTTTTGCGGCGCATGAACAGAAAATACACGGCGGAGGAATATGAAAAATACGTAGGTAACGTCAGAAAGTATTTTGAATATCCCGCAATAACGACGGATATAATAACGGGTTTTCCCGGGGAAACGCCGGAAGAGCATCGGCAAACGCTTGATTTTATAAAAAAAATCCGCTTTTCAAAAATACACGTTTTTCCATATTCCGAAAGAGAGGGAACCGTCGCGGCAAAAATGCCGGGAAGAGTGCCTGTTTCTGAAAGAAAGAAAAGGGGTGCGCAAATAAGCTCGGAAAGCGAAAAAATGGCGGAAGAATACTGTGAAGCGTTCGTGGGAAAAGACATTAAAGCGCTGTTTTTGGAAAAAACAAAAGAAAATGACGCTTTATACGAAGGCTTAACGGACAGATATATAACCGTTATCGCAGACGGAAAGTCAGGGGAAATACTGCCAGTGCATATTGAAAAAAGACAAGGCACGGCGCTGTACGGCAAATGCATAAAATAAAAGGAGAAATTATGGAAGACTGCTTATTTTGTAAAATAGCAAGAGGAGAAATTCCTTCGACAAAGCTTTATGACGACGAGACTGTTTGCGCTTTTAGGGATATTGACCCACAGGCGCCGACGCATGTGCTTGTAATACCGAAAAAGCATATATCAAGCGTTCTCGGCATAACCGAAGAGGACAGAGAGCTGCTTTTGCATATTTTTGAGGTCATAAACCTTGTGGCAAAACAGGAGAATATTGATAAAAACGGCTTCAGAGTCGTTTCGAATATCGGGAAGGACGGTCAGCAGTCCGTGCCTCATCTGCATTTTCATGTTGTAGGCGGACGTTCCATGCAGTGGCCCCCCGGCTGATAAAAATAATGGAGGAGTAAATGGCGGACTCCGGGAAGAACAGGTTTATAAATTTTGACCTGTCAAAAAAGGACGA
>CAKSBK010000086.1 GCA_934438035.1 uncultured Christensenellaceae bacterium | reverse complement strand
TGATAATAGCTATTTTATTGCCGATAGTTTTCGGCGCAGCGCTTCCCTTTTTAAAAATAAAAAACAGGAAGCTTAAGCTCGGAATTATAACCGCCGTGCTCGCGGCGGAGGCCGCTTTGTGCCTTTCCGTTATTTTACAGGAAGAAACTCCGCTTTTAATTTGGCATATAACGGATATTTTAAGCGTAAGCCTTAAAAACGACGCTTTGTCTAAGCTCTTTATAGCAATATTCGCCGTAGGCTGGCTTCTTGTGGCAATCTTCTCATATGTCTATATGAAGCACGAAGAAAAAGAGGATAGGTTCTATGCGTTTTACCTCCTTTCCGAGGGTGCGCTTATAGGACTTTCGTTAAGCGCAAACATGGTGACGATGTATGTATGCTTTGAGCTTGTAACGCTCTTTTCAATGCCGCTTGTCCTTCATTCCATGAAAAAAGAAGCCATTCACGCAGCGCTTAAATATCTCTTCTATTCAATAGCCGGCGCTTTTATGGCGCTTTTGGGAATATTCTTCCTGGCGGCTTATTCCAACAATCTTGACTTTGTTCCCGGCGGCTGCCTTGACGCTTCTTTAATATCGGGGCACGAAAGCCTTCTTCTTGCGGTTATATTCGTCGCCGTAATCGGCTTCGGAACAAAAGCCGGTATGTATCCCATGCACGGCTGGCTGCCCACCGCACACCCCGTTGCCCCTGCGCCTGCCTCCGCGGTTTTATCCGCTCTTATCGCAAAAGCAGGCGTGCTTGCAATAATAAGAATACTCTATTACGTTGTAGGAACGGAATTTGTTGCGGGAACATGGGTTCAGACGGTTCTTCTCATACTTTCTCTTCTTACGGTATTCATGGGCTCCATGATGGCTTACAGAGAAAAAGTCTTTAAAAAGAGGCTCGCTTATTCCACCGTCAGCCAAATTTCATACATATTAACCGCGCTGTTCATATTCACTCCCGAGGGCTTTACGGGCGCGCTTTTACACGTAGTTTTCCACGCTGCGGTTAAAACCTGTTTATTCTTAACCGCCGGCGCAATTATCTACTACACGGGCAAAACGAAGGTCGATGAATTTGCCGGCATGGGTAAACGCATGCCCGTAATAATGTGGTGCTTTACATTAGCTTCTCTTACGCTTATCGGCATCCCCCCGACGGGCGGCTTCGTTTCAAAGTGGTATATAGCCTCTGCCGCTTTAGACAGCGGTCTTACCGCCTTTAACTGGCTTATACCCGTAATACTTCTTATATCCGCATTGCTTACGGCGGGATATCTTCTTCCCATAACCATAAGCTCTTTCTTCCCGAAAAAGGACGAGGCGCTTCTTACTCTTAAGCGCGAAGAAAGCCCGCTTATGTGGGTTCCCCTCGTAATTCTTGCCGGCATATGCGTAATTTTGGGAATGTTCTCCGGCGGACTTACCGGCTTTGTTTCGCAAATTGCTTCAGTCGTTGCATAAGGAAGTGAGTTTTTATGAGTAACGCTTATCTTCTTATTCCCATACTGATACCCATACTTTCGGGCGCGCTGTTTTTTGCGGTAAACCCGAAAACGCAAAAGTCAAAAAACATATACGTGCTTTCAAGCGTGCTTTTGACGTCAATATCAATGTTCGTGCTTATTTTCACCACGAACGATATACTCTTCCCCCTCTTTACGTTCTCCGGAAATTTAAGCATTTCCTTAAATCTTGACGGAATGGGAAAGCTCTTTGCGGGGCTTGTCAGCCTGCTTTGGCCGGCAACAACTTTATACGCATTCGAATATATGAAGCATGAAGGACATTTAAGAATGTTCTATACTTTCTTTTTAATATCCTTCGGCGTAACCTTGGGTATAGCCTCTTCCGGAAATATGCTTACAATGTATTTCTTCTATGAGCTGTTAACCCTATCAACGCTGCCCTTAGTAATTCAGCCTATGACAAAAAGCGCAATTCGTGCTGGAAGAGCTTATCTAATATATTCCATCGGCGGAGCTGCCTTTGCTTTTATAGGCATGGTATTTATAATTATTTACGGCAGCGGCGCAGGCTTTACTATGGGCGGAATACTCTCCCCCGCCGCGTTTGAAAACAAAAATCTGCTTTTAACGGTTTATGTTCTTGCGTTTATGGGCTTTGGCGTAAAGGCGGCTGTTTTCCCGCTTCACGGCTGGCTGCCCAAGGCTTCCGTTGCCCCCACGCCCGTAACCGCGCTTCTGCACGCAGTTGCGGTAGTTAAAGCAGGCGCTTTTGCCGTAATAAGGCTTACCTATTATTCCTACGGAGCGGATTTTTTAAGAGGTACATGGGCTCAATACGTCGTTATGGGCGTTGCTGTGTTTACTATACTTTTCGGCTCGTCGGCAGCTTTAAAGCAAGTGCATTTTAAACGCAGACTCGCTTATTCAACCGTAGCAAATCTCTCTTATATACTTTTCGGAGTGACCCTAATGAGCGAAGCGGGTCTTAACGCAGGCGTTCTTCATATGCTTTTTCATTCGATAATAAAAATCGGCGCATTCTTTGCGGCAGGTGCGGTTTTACACAATACCGGAAAAGAATATATAAGCGAGCTTGACGGTCTCGGAAAAAAGATGCCTGTAACCTTTACGGCTTTTACAGTCTTTGCGCTTTCTCTTACGGGAATCCCGTTATTTAACGGCTTTGTTTCAAAATGGGCGCTTTGCTCCGCTGCGGCTCAAAACCCTGACGCCGCCTCCGTAATAGGCATAGCGGTGCTTCTTATATCCGCACTTTTGACAGCTATATATATGCTAAATATATCCGTCCGCGCATTTTTCCCGAAAAAGGGAACAGATACGACGTCTTTAGAGGGTATAAAAGAAGTAAGCCCGCTTATGACCGTGCCTATGATAGTTTTAGCGGTTTTATGCATTGCTTTAGGGCTTTTCTCTCAGCCGATAATCGACCTTATTGCGTCGGCTTTGGTTTAAGGAGGTTTATTATATGAACGGAAACATAATGTTGCCTATTCTTGCATTTTGGCCTATGCTTGCGGCGGTAATATGCTATTTTTTAGGTAAAAAAAGCGCCGCTTTAAGAAACGGCTGCGTAATATTCATATGTGCAAGCGAGTTTCTGTTAACTCTCTACGCCGTCTTCTTCTGTTTTGGCGCTTCGTCTGAGCTTTCGGTTTGCAATTTATCCTTTGAGCTTGACGGTTTTCGTGCGGTATACGCCGTTGTAATAGCGTTCATGTGGTTAATGACTTCGCTTTTCTCTCCGGATTATTTTAAAAAATATCATAACCGCAGCAGATATTATTTCTTCTACCTTATGACGCTGGGCGCAACAATGGGCGTATTCCTTTCGGCAGACCTATACACAACTCTCATGTTCTTTGAGGTTATGAGCTTTACCTCCTACGCCTGGGTTGCGCACGAGCAAAATGAAGAATCCCTGCGCGCTGCTGGAACATATCTTGCAATAGCCGTAATCGGCGGACTTGCGGCGCTTATGGGCTTATTTATACTTAACAATTCGCTTCATACGCTCAAGATTAACGAGCTTTACTCCGCCGCCTGCGCTCTGTCTGATAAAACTCCGCTTTACATTGCCGGCGGATGCATTCTTTTCGGCTTCGGCGCAAAAGCGGGCATGTTCCCCCTGCACGTATGGCTTCCTAAAGCGCACCCCGTTGCTCCCGCTCCCGCTTCCGCACTTTTAAGCGGCGTGCTTACAAAATCCGGAATATACGGTGTGTTAATAGTATCCTGCGATATTCTGCGCTATGACCCGTCCTGGGGAATCGTAATACTCGTTTTGGGAACGATTACCATGTTTTTGGGCGCTATACTTGCGCTTTTCAGCGTAAACTTAAAGCGCACGCTCGCCTGCTCGTCGATGAGCCAAATAGGCTTTGTTCTTATAGGTATTGCGATGCAATGCCTTTTAGGCGAGGAAAATGCGCTTGCGGCAAACGGAACAATACTTCATATGGTAAACCATTCCGCAATAAAGCTCTGCCTTTTCATGATTGCCGGCGTTGTCTATATGAACACTCACAAGCTTAACCTAAACGAAATAAAGGGTTGGGGTAAAAACAAGCCTTTCTTAAACATAGCGTTTCTCTTCGGGCTTCTCGGAATAGGCGGCGTTCCCCTTTTTAACGGGTATATTTCAAAAACGCTTCTCCATGAATCAATAGTAGAATACTCCGCAACCGGCGGCTTTGCAATAACCGCTGTCGAGTGGATTTTCTTAATAAGCGGCGGAATAACCTTAGCGTATATGACTAAGCTTTATTATTGCCTGTTTATAGACGGTTCCGCTCCCGCCAAAACGAAATACATGAGCAAGCTTTCATATGTTGCGATAGGCGGCTCTGCAATAGTTCTCCCGATTTTGGGAATGCTTCCTCGCCTCACCTGTGATAATATTGCGGCGCTCAGCGCCGGCTTTATGCATTCGGGCGAGCTTAAAGAATCGATAAACTATTTCTCTTTAAACAATCTGAAAGGCGCCGCCATATCCGTAATAATCGCCGCGGCTATATACTTTATAGTCGTAAGAAAACTGCTTATGGTTAAAAACGACCGCAACGAAAACATTTATCTTGACAGGTGGCCGAAGTGGCTCGACCTTGAAAACCTTGTTTACAGACCGCTTTTAACCGATATTCTCCCTAAATTCTTCGGAGCAATAGCAAGCGTGTTTGGGGAAAATAAACTTCTTACCCCCGTTTGCAAATACGGCTTAAAGGGGCTTAAGGCGCTCTGTGCGGCAATTTGCAACCTGCCGGATACAATAATATATCTCTTTAGAAAAACGGTCTATAAAGACAGTCCCTTCGTCCCGAAGGAGCATAAGCATTACGCTTTTGCCCATGCAATCGGCGCGCTTGTAGACAAAATAAGAAAAGCGAAAAAGCTTCCGCCGAGGGAGGGAGAAAGCTACGCCGAGCTTGCTACGGACGCCGCAACAACCATATCAAAAACAAGCAAGGGCATTGCCGGAAACTTCTCCTTTGCGCTCTTAATGGCATGCTTGGGATTATGTGCGGCAATAATATACGTATTGATTGTTCTGTCATAACAAAAAAAGCTGTACGGGCAGTTTTACCCGCACAGCTTTTTTATTTGAAATTTTTACAGACTTTCTCTTAAGATTTCAATAACCTCTTCCCTATTCGGAACATGATAGCCTCCGTCAAGAGTTCTCGTTACGTCTGCAATATCATTAAGCATATCTTCCGTAACCCCAAGCTCTCTTAAGCTCATTACGGCGCCGATCCTCTTCATCCAATCCTCCATTGCCGAAAGTCCCTCTTTTGCAATCTGCTCATCCGTCTTTCCTTCCGGGTTTACGTCCCATACGTTTATCGCAAAGCGCTTAAATTTTGAAACGGCATATGGCATTATAAAGCGGTAATAAGCCAAAGAAACCGCAGAAAGCGTCATTCCGTGCGTCGCGTTTGTTACTCCGCCTACAGCCTGCCCTAACA
>CAKSBK010000085.1 GCA_934438035.1 uncultured Christensenellaceae bacterium | reverse complement strand
CCTTCTGGTTCTTTTTCGCTTCCTTCTTGCGCTTTTCCTGCTCGTAGCGCAGCTTGCCGAAATCGGCTATTTTGCATACGGGCGGAACCGCTTTTGGGGAAACGTTTACGAGATCAAGACCGGCCTGTTCGGCTTCGCGTAACGCCTGCGCAATGGGCATAACGCCGAGCTGCTCGCCGTTTGCGCCTATTACTCTGACCTCCGGGTGTGTTATCTGCTCATTGATAAGCATTTCAGTAGCTATAAAAGACCCCTCCTTCATGATTGCCCAACAGGGCTTTAATTAGATTCGCAATAAAAAATTGCGGGCAACGCTGCCCGCAACAAAACTCAAATGCCTAACCAATCAAAACAAGATTCGAGTGGTGAGAAGCAGGCAGCTTCTTCTTTAACAAAACAATATTACCATATAAACTATGCGTTGTCAACGGGAAAAATGCTTAAAGCTTATTCTTTCCTTGAAAATTTGCAGCGCCTTTATAGATATATCCTGCCACTTTTCGCCGTTATCTATTCTTAGGGCGATAGTGGGGCAGAGCTCGCCCAAAGCCTCTTCGTAATGAGTCATCCATTCAAGCGTTAAAAACTCTATTCGCTGTTCCAAAGCTGTAACCTCGGCAACGGCGTTTATGAAGTCCTCGGCAATGCTGCGAAAGTTTTCTTTATCTTTTAAACAATTAAAAGCTTCTATTTTGAGGAGCTGAGCTTTAAAATGAGCGATAAAGCTGTCTATGCTGCTTAACGGCGTTTTTCTTTCCAGCTTTGAAAGCAGTATAAAGTAAACGTGCCATTTATAGTTTATATTGATTAAAGACTTTACGGTTGCAAGCATTGAAGAGGAAAAATCGTCAAGATATGTTATATCCTCAAGCTCGATTTGGTCGTCAAGGCGAGTATCCTCGTTTTTAATGAGGCTGATGGTGCCTATGAGGTCTAACATTACTCTGCCGTAGCCGTCAAGGTCGGTAGCGCCGTTTTGCTCCAATATGTAGTGGACTATAGTATCGCAGCTGGATTTAAAATCTATTGCAAAGCCTAATTGCTCCGTCATAATCTCTGCAAAGGCGTCGTAAACGGTTTTTGATATCAGCCTTTCTATTGCAAACATGTTTTTGTCCGTGTCTATATCGACCTCGTCTCTTCTGAAGCGTTTATAAAGCACGTAAAGCTGAGAGTCTATCATTGTAAGGCTCTTTTTAATTGACGTCATGAGGTCGCTTATAAGTCCGTCGCCTATGAGGTAAGAGTTGTTTTTATATATTATCTTATGTTCGACTTCTCCCCAAAAAGAGTTGACAAGCGCCTTTATCTGCAGTTCAAAGCGAACGGAATTTCCGCCCAGGTTATAGCGTCCGTCAATTTTATAAATATCAAAGCCGTTTTTCTGCTTTTGCGGCTGATGAGCGCTTAAATTAAGCTCAATTTGACTCATTCCGGGGGCGGAGTAGTAAATACCGTCGGCGGTTTCGGAAAACACGTCTAAAAGAAGGTTATAAACGTAAGGCTCGTCGTCAATAAATTTGCATTCTATTCGAAGACCTATTAAATCGGAAAAATTCTGGAGAACTCTTTCTCCGCTGCGGTATTGAGAGATATAGCTGTTTCTAAGCAGCTTTTCTCTTATACTCTCGACGGTTTTAAGCCTGTAAATTATGTTAAAGGTGTATTTGCTTTTATCAAAAACGTGCTTTTCGAAATAACCTTGAATTTCGTCCGCAATCAGTTTATATACGTCGTGCTTACTCTCGTAAACCTCGATTATTTCGTCTATATATTGAAACATTTCAAGCTTCATATTTTTACCTCGTTAGCTTTTTTAAAGGTCAGCCGAGCATCCGCATTTCCCAGAGGGGCCATATTACGAATACTGCGTGGCCGACTATGCTTCCTTTGTCTATAGGACCTACGGAGCGACTGTCAAGAGAATCGTTTCTGTTGTCTCCCATTACAAAATAACAATTGTCGGGAACGGTCGTTTCGGGATAGTCGTTGTCCATAAGGGAGTCGAGAGTGAAGCTCTCTTCCACGGCGACGCCGTTTCGTATAAGCACGCCGTGCTTTACTTCAATTGTATCTCCCGGAAGGCCGACTACTCTTTTAACGTAGGATTTATTGCCGGTATCCGGGTAGTGAACTATTACTATTTCGTTTATTTTTATGCCGTCCGACGAGAGCTTTGTAAGCTTCTCCACAAATAGGCGCTCGTCGGTTACGAGCGTGGGCTTCATGGAGCTTCCGTCAACTCTTACAAATTCAAATACGTAAGTTCTTAAAAGAAGCGCTATTACAAGCGCGGTTAATATGCATAAAATCCAACTTATTATTTCTCTTAAAACACTCTTTTTGTCGTTTTTGGGCTGATTATCGAGCGCATGGCGGGGTGAATGCTTTAAAATGTTTTCATTATTGCTGTTCATTTGATATTTTTACCTTTTTAACTCTTTTTTTAAAGTCCTCATATGAGAACATTACCACTCTGCCGCAGCCGAGACATTTTAATTTGAAATCTGCGCCGGTGCGGAGAATTTCCCAATCAAAACTGCCACAGGGATGCTTTTTTTTAATGGTAACTATATCGCCTACATTATACATGAGATGAAACGTCCTTTACTACTATTGTTTCTTTGCCGTCGGGAAGCCTTATGCCGTTTTCTTTAAATGCCTTTAAGAGAAGAGCGTTTAATTCTCTTGAAGCCTGCCACTGCATTTTAGGGCTTACCGGGATTGATGATCTTAAAAGCTGAGAAGAAGCGCATATGTCTATAGCGCCTAAAAACGCCGGCTCTCCCTCGCAAAATTCGTTTTCTTTTGAATATGCTTTAAGCGTATTAAGCATTATTTTTCCGGCTTTTTGAGTATCTTCTTCGCTTGAAACGCGAAAATCCACGAACAAGAGATAGCTGTCTCTCGTATAATTAATTACGGTGGAAATTTTACCGTTTGGTATTGTGGCTATTTCGTTATTTGCAAGGCGAAGCCTGGTTGTTCTTGCGGTTAGGGAAATTACGGTTCCCTTAATGTCGCAGATTTCCACATAATCTCCGACGGCAAATTCATCGTCAAGCAGAAGAAAAAAGCCGTTTGCCGCGTCGCCTATGAGAGACTGAGCGCCAAGGCCTATTGCAAGCCCGCCGATTCCCGCTGTGGTTAGAAGAGAGGTTACCGTTGTGCCTAAGCCCAAAACGGAAAGTATTGCCGTTACCTCTAAAAAGAGTATGACATAGCGCGAGATGTTTTTTATAAGCGCGTTAAAGGTATTGAATTTTTTTGACGTAAGAGAATCCGGCCGTTTGGCTATTTTTCTTTTAAGCGCTCGGTCGATAATTAATACTACTATGCGGCGGATAATATGCGCTGCGATTATTATCAGCGCGATTTCCAAAATACATATTATAATTTTATCTATATTGCCCGTAAGGGACGCCCATGCGTTTACCGCAGCCTGCCTGATGTTTTCAAAAAAACCCATTATCAAAACTCCTTAATACTAATATTATACACTTAAATCAGGCAAAATCAAACTTAACGACAAGTTTAAGATGTAAAAAAACGGTATATTAAAAAAACAGATTGATTTATTTTACAGTAGAGGGTATAATTATCGTTGGCATTATGTGTATGCTTGCTTTTGCATATGCTTTATTAAGGAGATTAAGATGGCAGAAAAATTCGTTATCAACGGAGGCAGAGCTTTAAACGGAACGGTAGACGTGAGCGGAGCAAAAAATGCGGCGGTTGCGATTCTTCCGGCAACGGTTCTTGCCGAGGGGATATGCGTTATAGAGAATCTACCGAGAATAGCCGATGTTTTTATTGTGCTTAAGATATTAAAAAATCTGGGTGCAAAGGTTCGGTTTGACGAAAACGGAACGGCTACCGTTGATACGACGCAGCTTAACGGTTATATAGTAGATAAGGATCTTGCGGAGAGGATGCGCGCGTCCTACTATTTTTTGGGGGCGCTCGTCGGAAGATGCGGCAAGGCGGAGGTTGCAATGCCGGGCGGCTGCGTGATAGGTCAAAGACCGATTGATCTTCACAAAAAAGGCTTAAGAGCATTGGGAGCCGACATTAACACAGATTTCGGAAAGATGACTGCAAGCGCGCAGAAGCTTACGGGCAAAAATATTTACCTGGACCAGGTTTCCGTCGGGGCGACAATTAATATTATGCTTGCGGCGGTTAAGGCTTCGGGGATAACTACAATAGTTAACGCCGCAAAGGAGCCTCATGTTGTAGATGTGGCGAACTTCTTAAACTGCATGGGCGCAAGGATTAAGGGCGCGGGAACGGACATTATTAAAATTAAGGGCGTGGAAAAAATGCACGGCTGCAATTACACCGTGATTCCCGACCAGATAGAGGCGGGAACATTGATGATTGCCGCTGCCGCAACAAAAGGGGACGTAGTTGTTCAAAACGTAATTCCCACGCATATGGAGGCGCTTACGCAGAAGCTTTGCGAAATGGGAATAAGCGTTGAAGAGGGAGACGACTATATAAGGGTTAAATATGAGGGGCGTCCGCATGCGGTTAACGTTAAAACGCTGCCTTATCCCGGTTTTCCCACGGATCTTCAGCAGCCTATGACGGTGCTTTTGTCAACGGCAAACGGAACGAGCTTTATAGAAGAAAATATTTTTGAAGCCCGTTTTAAGCATATAGACGAAATACGGCGCATGGGCGCAAGGGTGGCTATAAACGAAAGAACGGCGGTTGTTACGGGAGTTGAAAGGCTTACCGGAGCTTCCGTTAAGGCAAGTGATCTTCGCGCCGGAGCGGCTCTTGTAATTGCGGGGCTAATGGCTGAAGGAACTACGGAAATATTTAATATAAAATATATCGAGAGAGGCTACGACCATTTGGAGAATAAATTGAGGGGTCTCGGTGCGGATATAGTAAGGCTGAAAGAAGAGCCCAAGTTTGAAGAAGACTTTGAGACGGAATTTAAATAAATATACGGAGGAATTGACATGAACAAGACTTATGAAATCAATGTTGCGGGGCTTAAAAGAGAGCTTCCGGTTTTCAAACTCTCCGATGAGCTTGCAATTGCCGCTTTTGTTATATTCGGCGATGTTGAGCTTACCTGTGCTTGTGCGAAGGAGCTTATTAAAAAAGCGCCGGAGCATGATATAATGATAACCGCAGAAGCAAAGAGCATACCGCTTATTCACGAGATGGCAAGGCAGATGGGCGTAAATCAGTATATCATCGCAAGAAAAGGTCTTAAGGTATATATGAGGAACCCGGTTAAGGTGGAGGTTCATTCTATTACCACTCAGAAGAAGCAGGAGCTTTATATTGACCAGCACGACAAAGACCTGATGAACGGAAAACGCGTTTTAATAATTGACGACGTTATTTCAACAGGCGAATCTCTAAGAGCGGTTGAAAAGCTCGTCAAGCTTGCGGGCGGAAAAATTGTCGGCAAAATGGCTATACTTGCAGAGGGTGACGCTAAATTGAGAGACGATATAGATTATCTTGAGG
>CAKSBK010000084.1 GCA_934438035.1 uncultured Christensenellaceae bacterium | reverse complement strand
GCTATTATATTATGATAAGGATAGGTTAAATAAACTATGGAAAAAAACAAACATACCGCAAGACCTCTTATAGAAACGCTGATCGCTGCGGCGGCGTTTTTGCTCATGCTTGCGGCGGCAAAATACACATTAATAACTGCGCTTTTACTGCCGTTTATAGGTGCCTTTGTCTGCGCGCGTCAAGACGCCGCATGGATAACCGCGTTCTATATAACCGCGGGAGCATTCTTCTATCTGCTGCTATCCGGTCACTGGTGGCTTTATTTTGCGGTGTTTATTTTGGCGTCTCTTCCCGCCGGCTTTGCGATTCGCTTTAAGCTGCGCTCCTTTGACGCAATTATTATAAGCTGCGCCGGCTTTGCGCTTGCGGCGGCATCTCTAATCGCCTACGTGTATTTTTACACCGGAAACGATATTTTAACCTTTGCTACTGAAAGGGTAAACGCCGCTCTCGAGTCTTCCGATACTCTTTTAAGAACGGTATATCTTTTCGCCCGCTCAACCGACGTCGTCGACGGCAGCTTAACCGCTTCCGCCCTTATGAGCGCAAGCACGGAGCAAATGCTCTCTTACCTTGCAAGCGAGAGCTTTATTTCCTACGTATTAAGCTATGCCATTCCCGTATACGCCATGCAGGCCGTCGTTGCGGGCGGATTTTTAACGTTTATATGCACAAGAGCGCTTTTGCGCCGGCTGGGTACGGAGGTTTGCCGCATTCCCTCGTTCGAGCGCTTTTATCTTCCGAGAAAAACCTCAAAATATTTCGTTCTTCTCTATCTGTTAAGCGCGCTGCCCTCCTTATTCAGCTGGCAGGATCTTTTAATAGCGGGCTACGTGCTTTCCACTCTCGTAGAGTCGGTATTCATGATTCAGGGAATTTCTTTCGTATATTACCTGCTCGGAATAAAAATCAAAATGCGCGGACTTCAGATATTTTTAACGGTTATTATATCTCTTTTTCTTTCGGGAGTACTCGTATACGCCGGGCTTATCGAACAGCTCATAAGAATAAGAGACGCTAAATTCACTTTACAGGATCAAAACAAAAACGGAGGTAACGGACAATGAAGGTCATTTTAAACGCCGATGTAAAAGGCAAAGGCAAAAAGGGAGATATCGTAAACGTTTCGGACGGCTACGCAAGAAACTTCCTTTTCCCCAAAAATCTCGCAAAGGAAGCTAACGCAACAAATTTAAACGCCGCAACGCAGACTAAAAACGCCCTTGAGCATAAAAAGCTCGTTGAAAGGCAGGAGGCTCTCGCTCTTGCGGAAAAATTAAAGAACACCGCCATAACCCTTAAGGCGAAATGCGGAGAGGGTCAGAGGCTTTTCGGCTCGGTTACGGCACAGGAGGTTGCGGACGCCGTTTCTTCTCAGATGGGCGTGGAGTTTGATAAAAAGAAGGTCGTGCTTTCGGGAACCATTAAGGAGCTCGGAACATATACCGTCAAATTAAAGCTCTATCCCGAAATTTCGGCGGACATCACCTTAAACGTAGTTAAGTAATTAATTTAATACATCGGTTTTCGGAGGAATTTATGGCAGAGGTCATAGGCAGAGTGCCTCCTAACAGCATCGAAGCGGAGCAGTCTATTTTAGGCTCCATGCTTTTAAGCGAAGACTGCGCTTTACTGGCTGTAGGGCAAATATCGGAACAGGATTTTTATACGGAGATACACCGCAGAATATACGCCGCGATGTACGATCTTGTTGCGCTCTCAAAGCCCGTCGACCTCGTCACGGTGACGGAACGCTTAGAGCAGCAGCGAAAACTTTCTATCGACGAGCTTTCATATTTAAGCGATTTAACCCAGAGAGTCCCCTCCGTTAAAAACCTCCCCGTATATATAAACATAGTCAAAGAAAAGGCGCTTATGCGGCAGCTTTTGACGGTTTGCGGGGATATAATCGAAGACGTATATTCTCAAAACTATTCCGCACAGGAGCTCATAAGCGGCGCGGGAGACGCCATATATAAAATTGCGGATAAAAAAGAAGGGCGCACGCTTACTCACATAAGAACGGCGATAGTCGAAAGCTACGAGCTTATGAGTAAAGCGGCGCAGTCCAAAAACGGGCTTATGGGCATTTCAACGGGCTTTCCGCTTATGGATAAGCAGCTTTCCGGCTTGCAGGAAAATCAGCTCATAATAATCGCCGGTAAAACCGGTATGGGTAAAACCTCCTTTGCGCTTAACATCGTAGAGCACGTGGGAATAGTCGTGGGAAGACCGGTTGCAGTTTTCTCCTTAGAAATGAGCAGAGACCAGCTCGCCTCCAGGCTCCTTTGCGGAAGAGCGATGATAGACAGCCAGAAAACCCGCTCCGGAGAGCTTTCCACGGAGGATTTTGAAAACCTTACGGAAGCGATGATTCCCTTTGACGCTTCAAACATATATATAGACGACAATTCAAACACCAGCCCGACGGAAATAATGGCAAAATTAAGGCGCTTTAAGCATCAGCAGGGAGATTTGGGTCTCGTAGTTATCGACTACCTGCAGCTCATGACCATGGGCGGAAAGGAAGACAACAGACAGCTCGAGGTCGCAAAGATGACAAGAGCGCTTAAAATAATGGCGCGCGAGCTTTCTGTTCCCGTCGTCGTTTTATCTCAGCTGAGGCGTGTGGGAGACAAAAGAGAAAACCAGCCTCCCCAGCTTTCGGATTTAAGAGAATCCGGCTCAATAGAGCAGGACGCAGACGTTGTAATCTTCCTGCACAGAGACGATTATTTCCTGCAGGACGGACAGGAGGCAACCGGCCGTTCAAGAATAATAATCGCAAAGCAGAGAAGCGGACCCACAGGCTCAATAGAGGTTAAGTGGAGAGGCGAAATGACAAAATACGTGGAAGTCGACTACATAAGAGACGAGCAGGGCTGATGATTAAAGGAAAGTATATTTTGGGAAACGACGATATCTCCGTTCCCGTAAGCATAAGAAAAGAAGTGTTTTCGGACGAGTTTAAGCTTTGCGGTTTTTCCGAAAGTCCAACGGATAATTACGCCGTTTTCTGCGTCGTATATTTTGAAAGACAGCCCGTTGCAAGCTCGAGGATATATTTTGACGGGGAAAAATTCGTTATAGACTGCCTATGCGTTAAAAAGGAATGGAGAAACAAAAAAATCGGCGATTTTCTTTTGCGCATAAGCCTTTTAAAGGCGAGCGAGTTTACGGGCGTAATTTACACATACGCACTTGCAGACTCAAGCGGCTTTTTTCTGCGCTATGGCTTTGAAGACTGCCAAAAAGACGGCTTTATCGGCAAAATTCCCGTAAAACAGCTGAAAATAGACCGCAGTAAAATAGTTTTTTTAAACGGCTGCACAAGCTGCAAAAGCTGCAAAAAATGCGCCGACGGAGCAATGAATGATAAGATTTAACATAGAAGACTCAACAACCGCAACGAAATTCGCACAAACCCGCCTTCCCGGTCTTACCGACGAAAAGCTTAAAAAGCTATTTAAAATTAAAGCCATGCATAAAAACGGCGAGCCTCTAAAAAAAGACGCTCCCCTTGCGCCGGGAGATATTCTGGAGCTTTTTACAGAGGGCGTTTTTGACGAATACACCCCCGCTCCCGTAACCGTTTACGAGGACGAAAACATTATAATCTACAACAAGCCCTGCGGAATGGCGTGCGATTATCCCCATGAAAAAAGAGAGGTTACCGTGCTTACCTTTGCGGAGGAGCATATGCGAAAAACGGGAGAATATAACAGAGACATTCTCGCCGTTCCTTATCTTTGCACCCCGCTTGACAGATACACGGGAGGGCTCGTTTTAATCGCAAAGGACGAAAACGTCTTTTTAACCGTTTCGGAGGCGTTAAAGCAGCGCCGCATACGCCGCTTTTTTACTCTTCTCGTATGCGGAAACACTCTTAAAGCTTCGGGCGAGCTTCATCACCACATAATAACAAACTCAAAAAAGGATACGGTTAAAATTCAAAATTCCCCGGGTAATATGTCTTTGCCCGTGGTAACCCGATACAGAGTAAAAACCTCAAATCATATTTTAACCGTTATCGAAGCCGAGCCCGTTACCGACAGGCTTCACCAAATCCGCGCGCAGTTCCAATTTGCCGATATGCCTATTTTGGGCGACGAGGAATTCGGCAACCGCAAAAACAATGCGAAATACGGAATACATCACGAGTGCTTAAACGAAACTCGTTTTGAATTCTGCGTGGGGCAGCATAGTATTTTAAGCTATCTCGACGGAAAGAAGTTTGAAATAGGCTATGACGCTCTTCCCTATTTTCCCGGGCTTATATACGAATAATTTTACGCGCCTCTTTAAAACGGGGCGCTTTTTTATTTCGGGAGCTTTTTTTACCCAAAATAATATGTTATTCTTAACTCGGCAAGAAACTGCCGACCCATAATTTCTCTTCCGCAGGCGGGAAGGTCGCTGCGGAAGCTTCCCTTTTGTTGTTAGCGTAAAACGCAAAAAAACACGCGCTTTTTTATAAAGCGCGTGCTTTTTTATTTTTCTCGGTTTAAATCATGTTAGTGTATTCCATTAAGAAATTATCCACCTCTTTTGCGGCGGCTCTTCCCTCCGAAATCGCCCAAACGACCAAAGACTGACCCCTGCGGGCGTCTCCCGCGCAGAACACCTTTTCCTTTGAAGATGCGTAGCCGTCTGAAGCGGTTTCAACATTGCTTCTCGCATTCGTCTTTACGTCAAATGCGGCGCAAACCTTTGGGTCAGGTCCTAAAAAGCCTGCGGCAATTAAAACCATGTCGCATTCAAGGGTATATTCGCTGCCCTCTACGGGCTTCATCATCATCCTTCCCGTACCTTCGTCCTTTTCGCTTTCAAGCTTTACAAGCTCAACGCCCGTAAGCTTTCCTTTTTCGTCCTTTAAAAAGCGTTTTACCGTGGTTTTGTAAATTCTCGGGTCGCTGCCGAAAAGGGCTATGGCCTCACTCTGACCGTAATCCGTCTTTAAAACCTTGGGCCACTGCGGCCAGGGGTTATCCTCCGTGCGTTTTTCGGGCGGCTTGGGCATCATCTCTATCTGCGTAACGCTCTTGCAGCCGTGGCGAATTGACGTTCCCACACAGTCGTTTCCCGTGTCTCCTCCGCCGATTATCACGACTCTCCTGCCCTTTGCGCTTATAAAGCTGCCCTCCTTTAAGCCGTTGTCAAGAAGCGCCTTCGTCGTCGAGCGCAGAAAATCCACCGCAAAATATATTCCCTCGGCGTCTCTTCCCTCCGCCTTAATATCTCTCGGGTTGCCCGCTCCCGTGCAGATTATGACTGCGTCAAACTCCTCTTTTACCTTCTTTAAAAGCTTTTTATCCTGCGTAACGTCGGCATTAAGAATAAATTTAACGCCCTCGTCCTCCATAAGCTTTATTCTTCTTTCAACAACGCTCTTGTCAAGCTTCATGTTGGGTATTCCGTACATAAGAAGCCCGCCCGGCCTGTCAAAGCGCTCAAATACGGTCACGTTATGCCCCCTCTTGTTGAGCTGGTCCGCACAGGCAAGCCCGGAGG
>CAKSBK010000083.1 GCA_934438035.1 uncultured Christensenellaceae bacterium | reverse complement strand
GCATATATTATACAACATATCTAATATTTTTTCATCATGTTTTAAATAAAAAAAGGCAATCGCTTGCCTTTAAAAATTATTGATTCCTTGTTTTTTCGTACTTCTCAAACGCTTTAATTATGTCTTTAACCAATCTATGGCGAACAACGTCCTTATTCGTAAGGTAAATAACCTCCACGCCGTCGATATCTTTTAATATATCCGCAGTGCGTTTAAGGCCGCTCTTTCTTTCCTCCGGCAGGTCTATTTGCGTAATATCGCCCGTAACGACGACTTTTGAATTTTCTCCGAATCTGGTCAAAAACATTTTCATTTGTTCCGGGCTGCAATTTTGCGCTTCGTCAAGAATTATGAAAGAATCCGTAAGCGTACGCCCTCTCATATAAGCTAACGGAGCAACCTCAATAACTCCTTTTTCCTGAAGCTTTGCATATCCTTCGGGTCCCATGAAGTCATAAAGAGCGTCATATAGCGGGCGAAGGTACGGATCCACCTTGTCCTGTAAATCTCCCGGCAAAAATCCGAGTTTTTCCCCCGCTTCAACCGCAGGGCGCGTTAAAATAATTCTCGATATTTCTTTATTTTTTAATGCGACGATTGCTTTTGCCATTGCAAGATATGTTTTCCCCGTTCCTGCAGGCCCTATGGCTATTACTACAGTATTTTTATCTATCGCTTTCATATAGTTTTTTTGACCGAGCGTTCTGCATTTAACGGGCTTTCCTTTATGGGTTATGGCTACAATATCCCCCATTCCCTTCGTTGCTTCCTCTGCGTTTCCCTCAATAGCGGAATCTATAAGATAGCTGATTCTGTTTTCATCTATATATTCCCCGTTTCTGAAGAGTGCGCAAGCACTTTTCAGTACCTGTACCGCCGCGTCCGCGTCTTCTTTTGCTCCGTAAATCGTTGCAAACTCGTCTTTTGCCGAAATCTGCGTATTTGTCTTTTTTTCTATCAGCTTTATATATTCGTCAAGACTGCCGAACACAGCCATCATTTCGTCAATTGTTTCAAATTCAAATTTAGCCGATATTCTCTCGCTGTTCTCCAATACTTTTATCCTCCGGTAAGGGGTTTGCCGCCGAAACTTTTCCGATATCCTGTAAAACCGTGAGCGTAACCGCAGCAACAAGCGTATCGTCCTCTTTAAGATATACATCTGACGTGATTTTCTTAATTTCCGCGTCTTTGGGAAGCTTGTTTTTTATCATATAAAACGCCTTTTCCTTAAGACGGGAAGCAAGAACGGTGCCCGACGGATCCTCCGCTTTTCTCATTTCTTCACATTTAATATAAAAAAGCTTAAAAAATAACGGTTGATTTTCTCCTACGACGCGAACCCTATCAATATTATAAGTAAATGATTTAAAATCATTCTCTCCGTCTATTTTAACGTAAGTTTTACCGATTTTCAAATATTTAAGCAAAGTTTCCCGCCCTGTTTTTATTTTCAGCTCGTTTTCGTTTTTTTCGCTCAATATTTGAGTATAATCCACCGCCGCAATTATTT
Source organism: uncultured Christensenellaceae bacterium (assembly GCA_934438035.1). Classification (GTDB taxonomy): domain Bacteria; phylum Bacillota; class Clostridia; order Christensenellales; family Christensenellaceae; genus HGM11616. Next base: position 4,001 of record CAKSBK010000083.1, on the reverse strand, counting down.
TTGCCTGCGAATGAACCGAATAGGAGGTTTCGTTTTTTATATAATTTCCTTTAACGAGAACATCTCCCTTTTTAACCTGCATATGCCTTTTAATTTGGCTTTCCCCGGAAACGACGTCCGCTTCTTCTATTATTCCGTCCTCGCTTGCTATTATATCGCAAGGCTCATTACTTTTTATTTCCGGCTTCGGACTTCCTTCAATTATAAAAACCACAAGGTCGCTCCCTTTAAAATATACGTTAACGATATCCGCAGCGGGAAATTTTTCTTTTATTTCCTCCTCAGCTTTTTGCGTATCTATCGAGCTTTTCAGTGCAAACCTATATGCACCATTCTCTTTTAAAAGTTCTCTTAATTCGTATTGAGATATGCTTTTTATTCCGGAAATTCTGATATCTAAAATATAAAGCTTTCCTAAAAAAATCATTGCGCATGCGGCGATTAAAAAAATTGCCAAAGAAATTATTAATCCCTTTTTTAAAAAATAGGCAAATATTCCTTTGCTCTTTAACTTAACCGACGCAAAAGCTTTTTTTCGTTTAAGACGCAAATAGTCCGCAGGGCTTATATATGCCGAAAGTTCACTGTCTTTTTCTGTTTTTACATCGTATAGCCTTGCTCCGCAAAAAAGAGCAAGGTTAAATATGCGAAAGGGATTTTCCCCCGCTATCGTTATTTTTAATTTTCCCCTATGAGCGTCTTTCATGCTTCCCTCCCGGAAAATTCACACGCTTCAACCTTTCCGGTTATTTTAATATCCGTGCAGTCGCTTTGCGCAATAAGCAGATTTTTCCCTCTTAAAGCAAGCCGGCCTCTTTTTGTTTCTATCAATATCATATTTTCTGAATAGAAAAAAACGGAAAAATAATTTCTTACAATACATCCCGCTTCATCATAAATATATACTAAAACGCCCTCGTTAATTGCTTTAGGCGAAAATTCGTATTCTTTTCGGCAGGGCTTTTTTCTTTTTTTCTTCATTAAAACACCTCCGCTTTAAATATGTATATGTTTGAGGCAAAAAAAAAGAAGCCCTTTATAAGAGCGGGAAAACAATAAAAAAGAGCGCGGAATCTTTACACCGACGCTCTTTTTAACTCTTTTAATTTCCGCACTCTACGCTTATTGCGTTAAACACGCTTAAAAGACTGTCAACCGTAAGCGAAGCCTTTTCTTCGCCTTTTTTGTCTATAATGAGCTTTCCTTTATCAGTCATCAAAAGCCTTGTTCCGTATTCTACGGCGTATCGCAAATTATGCGTCACCATGATCGCCGTAAGTTTTTTCTCTTTAACCACCTTATCCGTAAGCTGCATTATTATATCTGCGGTTCTCGGGTCAAGCGCAGCCGTGTGTTCATCCAAAATCAAAAAATCGATAGGAGTTAAAGTTGTCATAAGAAGAGAAAGCGCCTGCCTTTGACCTCCCGAAAGCGAGCCTACCTTTACCTGAAGCTTATCTTCAAGCCCCAGCCCCAGCGCTCTTAAGGATTCCTTATAGAAAGGTATTCTTTTTTTATTCACGCCCATTGAAAGATTAAAGCTTTTTCCCTTGTTATCCGCAAGCGCCATGTTTTCAAGTATCGTCATGTTAGGACAGGTTCCTACCGCCGGGTTTTGATATACTCTTCCGATTTTTGCATATCTCTTATAATCTTTAAGCTTGTTTATGCACTTGCCGTTAATAATCACTTCGCCCGAATCTATAGGAATACTGCCGCAGATGATATTTAATAAGCTTGTTTTTCCGCTTCCGTTGCTTCCAACAACCGAGACGAATTCTCCGTCTTCTATTTTAAGTGAAAGGTCGGTAAACAGAGTTGTCTCTGTAAGCGTTCCGGGGTTATACGTCTTACAAATGTTTTTAAGCTCAAGCATTGTTCTTTACCGCCTTTTTCTTGTTAAGATTACCGAGTACGAGAATTATAAGGAATAATACCGCTGTTATCAGCTTTAAGAGGTTTGCCGGAAGTCCTGCGCTTAGGGCGAGCTGTATGCAGATTTTATATATAACGCTTCCGAATATTGCGCATGTCGTTCCTTTAACAAAACCAAGTCTTTTAAACGCCGTTGTTCCGATAATTACCGCCGCTAAGCCGAACACCATTTGGCCTGTTCCCATAGTTGCGGCAAAGCTCCTCTGTTCATGGCAAACCACGCAGCCCGCAAGCGCGACAAGCGCATTGGCTATTACAAGTCCCACAATTTTCATCTTGCCCTTGTCTTTTGCAAGAGAGGTCACAAGAACGTCGTTATCGCCCGTTGCCCGCAGAAGAAGTCCGCTCTTTGTCTTGAAATAAACGTCTAAAATAACCTTAACTATTACTATAAGAATAAAGGAGATAATGAGCTTTTTATATATAAGAGGAAGATCTCCGAAAATAGCTTCTGTTAAAGAAGAACTGAAAATGGTATCATAGCTTCTTTCAACCGCGAGGTTTGAACCCGCTATCTGCAAATTGACGGAGAAAAGCGCCGTCATAGTGATTATTCCCGCAAGAAGGTCTCTTACCTTAAGCTTTACGTGTATAACGCCCGTTATAAGCCCCGCAGCCGCGCCGACAAGCGCCGCTATTAAAAGCGTCAAATACGGGTTTACTCCGTTGACGAGAAGAACCGCGGTAACTGCCGCGCCTAACGGAAAAGAGCCGTCTACCGTTAAATCCGGAAAATCCAATATTTTATATGTTATATATACACCGCAGGAAAGCAGGGCATAAATAAAGCCCTGCGTAACCGTTGAAATTAAAAGTTCCAACACTTTTATATCTCCTTATTTTTTAATTAATCAAACCGCTTTTGCTTCCTGAGCCTTGTCCTTAATATCGTCGGGAATGGTAAGGTTAAAGCTGTCTATAGCCTCGCTGTTAATATATATGCCGTATTCCGTTATGGTTTCAAAGGGAATATCCTCCGCCTTTTCGCCGTTTAAAATTCTTACCGCCATCTTGCCCGTCTGAATGCCGAGAGCGTAATAGTCAATACCGGCGCATGCAGCACAGCCGAGCTTAACCTGCTCTATTTCGCTTCCGTATACCGGGATACCCGCCTCGTTTGTCTTTTCAAGTATGGAAGAAAGCACGCCTACTACGTTATTATCCGTTAAGTTTGAGAAGCAGTCTACGCCCTTGTTTATAAGATTGTCTATAGCCTGAGTTACTTCAGCCTGGCTTGTAACGCCCATAGCTTCAATCGTAAAGCCGTAATCGGAGGCTTTTTCTTTATATTCCTCTATTGCGGAAACGCTGTTAGGCTCGGAGGTCGTGTATACTATGCCTATTGTTTTTGCTTCGGGCTGAATTTTTCTTATAAGCTCAAGCTGGGCGTCGACGGGGAGCTTATCAGATGTACCCGTTATGTTTCCGCTTGCAAGTCCCGCAGCTTCGGGGTCGGTAATCGCCGTAAATATAACGGGAATGTTTTTATCCTCAGCCGCCGCAAAGCATGCCGTTGCCGAGGGAGTTGCTACCGCGCACATAAGGTCTACGTTATCCGCAGAAAACTTCTGAGCAATCTGAGCGGCAACAGTGTCGTCAAAGCCGGCGTTTTCGTAATCGATTTCAAAATCCTCTTCGCTTAAGCCCGCTTCCGTAAGCCCCTTTATAAAGCCCTCTCTGCAATTATCGAGAGAAGCGTGCTCGCCGTATTGGCTTAAGCCTATTTTAAACACCTTTTTGTCCGATTTAACGTCATCAACGGATGTTTCGGTCTTAGAAGGGACGTCGGCTTTTTCGTTAGAAGAGCATGCGCATACGGAAAAGATAAGAACAAACAAAGCTGCAATTATAGATATTATTTTTTTCATTTTTAGTTACTCCTTAAATTTAATAGATTATTTTAATGTATATTTATTAACCGGCGTAAGGAGCTGCGCCATCGTCTGTAAAGCTTCATTCCGATAATCCTTTCTTAAAGTTGAAATAAAAAAACCTGTCCCAAAATATGGGACAGGATATAGCCTGCGGTGCCACCCAAGTTGACGCATATGCGCCCTCTCAAATAT
>CAKSBK010000082.1 GCA_934438035.1 uncultured Christensenellaceae bacterium | reverse complement strand
CTCGAGTCTTGACTTGTTATAGCCGGGAGAGAATTTAAGCCAAAACTCGTTCCAAAGGTCCTCCGCCTCTTCTTTCGTTATAACGCCGTTTTCCATATCGTGCTTATAGTAAGGATACAGATACTGGTCAACTCTTCCCATGGAGTGGTTTGAAACGTCGTCAAACTGAGTGCACATATGTAAGAAATAGAAGCTCTGAAGCGCCTCTCTGAAAGTAGTAGCGGGGCCTGCGGGAACTCTTCTTATATGATCGGAAATTGTCATATACTCTTCCTTTTTAGCGGGGTCGCTTTCTTCGTCCGCCATACCCTTAAAGAAGTCCGCATATCTCATCTCCAGCCTTCTTACCGCTTCCCACTGCATTTTTGCGCAGGTTAAGAATTCCTTCTGGCTGTCGTTTAATGTTTCGTCTTCCGCTCTTTTGTCTATTCTTGCGAGAAGCTCGTCAATGCCGTTTTTAACGAGGTTTGCAAAGCCGGGAGAAATGTGGCCGTCCGTAAAGGGCCAAATATAGAACATTTCCTCTCTCATTGCGTCAAGCGTCTGCTGCGGCGTGTCCTTGGGGAAGTTTCTCATCTTCTCAAAATCCGCTTCAACGAGGTGAACCGGCCTGGAAATAAATTTATCGCCGCCGTTTCCCGCAATAAGGCTGCCGGGAATGTAGTTTGTATTCATCTGGTCCATAACCGCGCAGAATGCCTCAGCGTGGCGTAGCTTTGCGCTCTTTTTAGGGTCGGGAGTATATGTCGCCTCCTGAACCTTTATGTACTTTAAAAACTCGTCGTAGTTCTCGGATATTTCTCTTATCTTCTTAATGCGTTCAGATATCATAGCCGTTTCTCCTTTTTTCTGTTTTAACTTTATTTCAGTTTTGATAACTTATGTTTGTTTTTGTTTCCTTGTGTTTACATAATATAGCACTTTGCATTGTTTGTCAACACTAAATTTATGATTTTTTTGGTTTTTTTATGTTTTTTGTTAAATTTCCAAAATTTACATTATTTTTGCAGCAAAAAGCCGCCTATAATTGTTAAGTTTTATAACTTTTTTGAACTAATTTTACGTTTTATTTTGTTTTGCGCATAAAAAAAGCGCCTGCCTTGGCAGACGCCTTAAAAACGAATATCAGTCGGCGCACATTTGCGAAAGCGCCGCCGTGTAAAGCTCCTCTCTTTGCAGAACGGAAACGAGCACTCCGTCTTTTATAACCAAAACACGGTCGCACATTCCGCAAAGCTCGTTAAAATCAGAAGAAACCATAAGTATTCCCGCTCCCTTTTTTGCAAGGTCGTTCATAAGATTATAAATTTCCAGCTTTCCCGCCATATCGACGCCCTTCGTAGGCTCGTCAAATATGTAAAGATTCGTCTTCGCCATCATGGATCTTGCAAGAAGCATTTTTTGCTTGTTTCCGCTGGAAAAGACTTTTGCGGGCATATAGGGAGAGACGCTTTTTATATCCAGCCTGTCGACGAGGTTCATAGCTTCGTATCTCTCTTCGGATTTATTAACCACGCCTACGGTGGAAATTCTCTGTATGCTCTTTACGGATATATTGCTTATTACGTTAAGCTGAGGAAAAACGCCCTGTTCGTCTCTGTTTTCCGGAAGAAATCCCTTTCTTTTAAGAAAAGAGCTCTTCGCCTTAACGCTTTTTCCGTCCGCAATTATTTCACCCTCGTAAAAGCGCTCGTAACCCAAAATGGTCTTAACAAGGCTCGTTCTGCCCGAGCCCACAAGCCCCGCTACTCCCAAAATTTCCCCGCTGTGAAGGTCGAACGAAATATTTTTTATAACGGGTCCGCATAAGTCCTTTACCTCTAAAATAACATCCTTTCTCGAGGTGTTAAAGCGAGGGAAGCGGCTTTTAAGCTCTTCTCCCAGCATCGCACGGCGCAAAACCTCTCTTTCGGGGATGTTTTTTTCATGCTCCCCTACCATTCTTCCGTCACGCATAACAAGCATATTGTCCGCAATACGCAAAGACTCTTCTATTCTGTGAGTTATAAACAAAACGCAGGTCCCCGTGCGCTTTAAATTTCTTATTACTTCAAAAACCTGCTGTGTTTCATAGCTCGTTAAGGAGTCTGTAATTTCATCCATAATAAGCACTTTAATTCCGGGGTGCGCCACGCTTATAAACTGAATTAAAAACTGCTCCGCCAAAGAAAGCATGCTCATTTTCCTTTTAGGGTTGATGTTAAGCCCTAAAATTTTCATCTTCTTTTCCGCCTCTAAAACAGCGGCTCTTCTGCTGTAAACGGAGGTATACCCGCAGCGGCTTGCGTTTATAAGCGCAATATTTTCCGCAACCGAAAGATTGGGAAAGTTCATGTGTTCTCTTCCGCACATCTCGATTCCCATTCGCTTTGCCGAGAGTACTCCGTCCTGCTCAACGGTCTTTCCGTTAAAAAGCAGCGTTCCCGAGTCCGGCTTCACCGCGCCGCATATAATCTCCGCAAGAGTTGACTTTCCCGCGCCGTTACTGCCTAAAAGCACGTAAATCTGACCCGATTGCAGCGTCAGGCTGACGTCGTTAACAACTCTTATTCCCTCGTATTCCTTTACGATATTCCTAAGCTCAAATTTAAAATCCTCCATATCCCACGTCCCTTATGCTTGATTCTTTAATGTCATATGAGAAAAAGGTCTTTACTCCCATTTGGAATAAAAAAGATTTAAAGTCATCTGAAAGCTGCTCGTCCGTAACAACAGCGTCAACCGCCGTTACGGGGTCAATGCGTATAAGCCCGGTCTTGCCGAATTTTTTGCTATCCGCAATAATTACGGTCTCGTTTGAAATTTCCTTTACCTTATTATAAATATCGTACTCCGCCTGAGTATCTACCATATATCCGTTTTTCATATTAATACCGCTAACACCGAAAAACGCTTTAGCTATACACAGGTTATCCATATAATCAAGAAAGCCCGCTCCGTCGACAGCCATTCTGCCGGGAATCACGTTTCCGCCGATAAGCCTTGTGTTCGCGTCCTTTTTTCCGCTCATTATCGCCGCAACGTAAAGATTATTCGTAACAATGTTTACGTCGGATTTATTTAAAAGCGCCTTTGCAAGATAAAAGCAGGTGACCCCCGCTCCGATAAATATCCATTGCCTGCCCTCAACCATTTCCGAGGCAACCTTTCCTACGATATCTTTATTCTTGTCAAATTCAAGCTCGCTGCCTATAACCTGGTTTTTATATTCAGTCTGTTTTTCAACCGTTTCGTTTAATACGGCTCCGCCGTGTACTCTCTTTAAAAAGCCTTCGTCCTCAAGCTCCTCAAGGTCGCTTCTTATAGTTACGTCCGTTACGTTAAACACACTGCAAAGCGTGCTTACGCTGACTTGCTGACGGTCTAAAAGCATTTCTTTTATTTTTGTTAGTCTTACGTTTTTTAGCATTATGCACCTACCGGATGATATAAAACAAAAATTTTCATAAATCTATTATAATTGTAGGGTGAAAAAAAGAAAAAGTCAATAAAAAACGGACTTTTTAAGCCCGTTTCATATCATTTGCCGTTAGTTTATCACTTCGCCCTCCAAGGAAAGCGTAATTATGTTAAAGGGGATCTCCTTGCCGCTTTTTATAACCGCTCTTCTCGCCGCCTCCGCAATGCCTCCGCAGCAGGGAACCTCCATTCTCACAACCGTCACGCTTCTTATATCGTTTAAGGTAATAATCGCGTTAAGCTTTTCAAAATAATCCCCCTCGTCAAGCTTGGGGCAGCCGATAACCACCTTTCTGCCCTTAATAAACCGCTCGTGAAACGCCCCGCAGGCGTATGCAGCGCAGTCCGCTGCAACAAGAAGCTCCGCCCCGGAAAAATACTGCGCCGTGGGGGAAACGAGCTTTAGCTGAACGGGCCATTGCGAAAGACGCGAGGGCGCAAACTCCGCGTCTTTTGCTTCTGAAATTTTTAATGCTCTCTGCGCAGTCCCAGGGCAGCCGCAAGGCAGCTTTTCCGCCTGCTTTTTTGCCTCCATATGCCTTTTAACGGCTATTTCGTCATATGCCGCCGCTTCCCTTTCCAAAAAGCTTATCGCTCCCGTAGGACATACGGGAAGGCAGTCTCCGAGTCCGTCGCAGTAATCGTCTTTTATGAGCTTTGCTTTGCCGTTTACCATTGCAATCGCGCCCTCATGGCAAGCCTGCGCGCAAAGGCCGCAGCCCGTGCATTTTTCTTCGTCTATATTAATTATTCTTCTTATCATATTATTACCTCCGTATATTTGCCTTGTTGTTTGAAATTATAGTATAATAAGACTGTAAATTCTGTTGGAATACCAACAATATAGGCGGTAAACACATGGAAAATTTTGAGATTTGGCAAAATTGCGCGCTTTTTTCCGGCTTAAGCGAGAAGGAAATTTCCCTCATAATTAAAAAAGCCGGCGCATATACTAAAGAATTTTTAAAAAACGAACGCATAATTAATGCGGGGGATTGCACAGAAAACATAGGCGTTCTTCTTTCGGGCTCACTATATATTTTGACAGAGGATTACTGGGGAAACGTAAATATAATTAATGAAATTTCTCCGGGAGATATGTTTATGGAAAGCTTTTGCCTTTCGGGCACGCCTTGCGACGTTAACGTATTATGCAAAACGCAATGCACCGTATTGTTTTTAAGCTGCAGACATCTTTTAAGCGAAAACGACCCGGCAAGCGTTCGCGCATTAAAAAATCTTTTAAGCTGCGTCGCAAAGAAAAACGCCTTTTTAAACTCAAAGCTTAGGCTGTGTACGCTTAAAACAACAAGACAAAAGCTTCTTTCGTATCTATCCTCGGAAAAACGGAAAGCAGGGTCGCAAGCATTTAAAATACCCTTTAATTTAAGTAGACTATCAGAATATCTCTGCGTTGAGAGAAGCGCAATGTCAACTGAGCTTAACCGCCTCAAAAAAGAGGGTTATTTGGATTATGAAAAAAACGTTTTTACGCTTATAGATAAAGACTCCCATTAGTTTTTTTGCTATAATAAATATATCGGAGGTGATTATAATGGAATTTAACGAACTCATATTAAAAAGAAGAAGCGTTAGGAGCTTTAGCCCCGAAAGGTTTCCCGATAACGATACTTTAAAAAAGCTTATCTGCGCAGCTATAGAGGCTCCCTCTTGGAAAAATTCGCAAACAGGAAGATATTACTGCGTTACCTCTCCTGAGCTTTTAAAGCGTTTTTTAACCGAGTGCCTTCCCGAATTTAACGCTCAAAACGCAAAAAATGCAGCCCTTATAGTAACAACGTTTGTAAAAAACCGTTCGGGCTTTACACGCGACGGAAAAGAAGAAAACGAATGCGGCAACGGCTGGGGGTATTACGACCTCGGCCTTCAGAACGAAAACCTCGTTTTACAGGCTGCGGACATGGGTCTTAAAACATTAATCATGGGAATACGCGACGAAAAAGCCATAAGAGAAATGCTCGATATTCGAAACGATGAGCAGATAGTAAGCGTAATTGCCGTAGGATATTCCGACGCCGCTCCCGAGCGCCCAAAGAG
>CAKSBK010000081.1 GCA_934438035.1 uncultured Christensenellaceae bacterium | reverse complement strand
CTTAAGGTCATTGCGCAGAGCCTTAAAAAGAAGATTCAGCAGGAGCTCTTAAAGCTTATGAAGGACGATAGGGAAAAATACGAAAGGTTCTTCTCAAGCTTCGGAACAACGCTTAAATACGGCGTATATCAGGGCTACGGAGAAAATAAAGACTTCTTAAAGGATTTGCTTTTATATTATTCCGACAAGCAAAAGAAGATGATAAGCTTAAAGGAATACGTAAGCGAAATGAAAGAAGACCAAAAGGAGATTTATTACGTCTGCGGTGAAAACAAAGAAAGCGTTCTTCACCTGCCTCAAACGGAAAAGGTGCGTGAAAAGGGCTACGATATTTTGTGCATGACGGACGATGTGGACGAATTTGCGATAAAGCTTCTTGACAGCTACGAGGAAAAGAAGTTTAAGTCCGTTTCGGATAACGACCTTGACCTTTCGACGGAAGAAGAGAAAAAGGAGCTTTCCGAAAAGACGGAGCAGAATAAAGACCTCCTTTTGAGAATAAAAGAAGACCTAAAGGACTGCGTAAGCGACGTTCGCCTTTCAAAGCGTTTAAAGGATTCCGCCGTATGCCTTGTTTCCGAGGGAGACCTTTCTATAGAAATGGAAAAGGTATTAAACTCAATGCCCATGCAAAACGAGGCGAAGGCGCAGAGAGTTTTGGAGATAAACCCCTCTCACGATGTGTTTAAGGCGCTTTCGAATATTAAGGACGATGAAAAGCTGAAGCTTTATTCAAAGCTTTTATATGAGCAGGCGCTCTTGATAGAGGGACTTAAGATTGAAGACCCCGTAGCCTTTTCAAACGATATCTGCAAGCTGATGTCTTAAAATAAATGAGCAAATGTAAATCCTCCGCATTTATAAACGCGGAGGATTTTTTTAATAGTTGTTTGCGATGTAAGTAAATATTTTTCCCGCAAGAGGGGCGGCGTATTTAGAGCCGTAGCCCGCGCCCTCAAATATAACCGCAAGACAATAGGGCTTGTCTTCGCTGTCTATAAAGCCGACGAACCAGGAATGGTTTTTAACCTCGCCTGTTTCCGAATCCACAAATTCCGCAGTGCCGGTCTTTCCGCCGATGTCTAAGCCGTATACTGCGGCGGAGGTTCCCGTGCCGCTTTTAACGACGTTTTTCATGTATTCTTTAATTGTTCCCGCAACGGAAGAGGTCATAACCTGAGTATACGCTTCCGGGCTTAAGCTGTAGGTTTTCTGCCCGTTTTCGTTAACCGAGGAATACAGAAGCTTAGGCGTGGGCATTGTTCCGCTGTTTGCAACGGCGCCCGCCATCATGCAGGCGTGCATGGGGGTTATGAGGTCTTTATATTGTCCTATTCCCGCCCAGGCGATATCTCCCGCACTGCTTGAAAGCTCAAAATTGCTTTCATATAAAACTATGTCGTTAAACTTCCAATTAACGTTAAAGCCGAAGCGGTTTGCCATGTCCATTAGCTTTTCGCTGCCGACCTCGTTTGAAAGCTTTGCAAAATAGCAGTTGCAGCTGTTTTTAAATGCGTCCGAAAGATTTTGCGTTCCGTGCGCATGTACGCAGGTTACCTTTTGTCCGTCGACGGTGTCGCTTCCCGTGCAGGTATATGAGAAGTCTATGCCGTTTTCAACTGCGGCGCTCGCCGTAACTATTTTCATTGTTGAGCCGGGGGGATATCTTCCCATTACGGATTTATCTAAAAGCGCGCCGTCTTCTAAAGTGTCTTCCGTTACGCTTACGGGGTCAAAGGCGGCTATTGAGACGTTTGCCAAAATCTCTCCCGTTTTATAATTCATAACCACGGCGGCGCCTCGCATGGAGTTCATGTTTTGGTAAATATATTTTGAAAGGGAAGCGTCAACGGTTAAGGTTATGTCGTTTCCCCTTGTCGCCCCCGCCGAAACGGAGCCGTCCTTTAAGCCGTAAAGATAGCTAGTGAAAACGGAGTTTGCGCCGACGCTCATTCCGTGAGTATCTCCCAAAACATGGCTTAAAGCGAGCCTTGAGGTTTTGTCTTCGATATATGAGCGCTCGCTTTTATCGCTTTCGCTCGAGGCGAGAAGCGTGCCGTTTCTGTCGAAAATCGAGCCCTCCGTAATGTTCTCTATAGCCTTCTGAATCCTCGGGTTGTAAGGGGTGTTAGACCATTCGTCTCCGAAGGTTATGACTGAATAACCGAGGTAAACTATTATTGCCGCAAAAAGCACTATGTATAAAGAAAGTACCGCGCGTATATTTTTATTAAGCTTTTCTCTTGAGCTTTTAGCGATTTTTTTCATCAGTATCCGCCTCCCAAAAGCTTTATGTCTTCTTCGTCGCGCTTGCCGTTTTTAACCGCCACGCCCTCTATTATTCCGAGCATCATGCAGGAGGACATCATCGAGCTTCCGCCCGCACTTATAAACGGAAGCGTTACGCCCGTAAGCGGGATAAGCTTTATTACGCCGCCTAAAATTATAAAGCTCTGCGCTGCGAGCATGGCGGTGCAGCCGAATACGAGAATTGTGTCAAACTGGCTTTTTGTGTCAAGGGCGATTAACATTCCTCTTATTATAAACACTATATAAAAGGCGACTACCATTAAGGCGACTATGCAGCCGAACTCCTCGCCGATTACGGTGAATATATAATCCGTGGAGCTTGCGGGAATAACCTCCGGCATTCCGAGCCCGAGGCCCACGCCGAAAAGTCCTCCGCTTGCAAGCGCAAAAAGCCCCTGAACTATCTGATATCCGCTTGAAGCGTAGTTTGCCCAAGGGTCAAGCCAAATTTCCACCCTCGTTCTAACGTGCGAAAATAAGAGGTAACTGCCGACGGCGCCCGCGCCCAAAACGCCGACGCCCGCCAACGTTAAAAGCTTTCTGCCCGTAGCGGAGTAAAAGAGTATAAGAAACGTTACGGCAAATAAAAGCGCAGAGCCCAAATCCTTTGAAACAACGAGTATTATTACGCAAAAAGCGGTAAACCCGAGGTAGGGTATAAATGCCTTAAGCGTTTTTTCCGTAGAAAGAAAGTATGCGGAGACTATTATAAAGACGACCTTTACAAGCTCGCTCGGTTGGATGGAAATGGGGCCGAGCTTTATCCAGTTTTTTGCGCCGCCTATAGTGCGCCCGAATAAAAACGTTCCGAGAAGCAGGACCGCCGAGGCGATCATAAATATCCAGTTAAGCTTTCCGAAATCGCTGTTTTTAACTATTACAAGCATCATTATTACGCAGAGCATTGCTCCCAAAATGACAAATGCAAATTGTTTAACCGCAAGGTCGGGGTTTATTCTGTATATTACGCAAAGACCTATAGACCATAAAAACTGAGCGGAAAGCAGTACGAACCTGTCAAGCTGGCGGAAAATTCCCCGCAGAAGGTTATAAAGAAGAATATTAAAAAACGAGAGGACGAGCCCCACGCAGGCGGCGATGTAGTCTATATGCTCCTCTCTTAAGGAGAGCTGAAAGAATACGGAGAGTATGAAAAGCGTCTGCAATATAAGTATCATCGCAGCGGATTTTCTTTTAATTTTCATTGTCCGTCGCCTCCTTTTTATATACCTTAAACGAGACGTCGCCCGTTTCAATGCTGTCGCCCGTAAAAATCTCGTGCTCTCTTATGGCTCGTCTGCCGTTGATTTTTGTGTCTCCCGAAACGGGGCGCAATATAAGCATACCGTCGCGGTAATATATGACTGCGTGAGTCTTTCTTACGTACGGACTGTCTATTATTATATCGCAGCGGGATCCGCTGCCTAATATATTTTCTTCGGTAAGACCTATTCTGTCCTGACTGCCCTTTTGCTCAAGGTAGCCTACAAACCTGCCTACTTCTTTGCGTATCTTTTTTTTCTGCCGGTATTCGGAAACGGAAACCAAAACGAGACTTAAAAATATAAGCGCTATCAGTATAAGGTACCAGTATTTTGTTACCGAAGCTAAAGCGGCGTATGACTGTGTATCCATAAATTATTTCCTATTGAGTGATTTTGTCTTTTATATTTTCTGCGTAAGCCCTGTTAACAACGCTTAAAAGTATGTCGTAGATTATAAAGCAGGGCTGTAAAATCAGTATTAAAGCCCAGACGGGGAGAGAGGAATATATTTCGGAGGGCAAAAACTGCGTTTGCAGCACTGCAAAATAAATAATCGCGCAGAAGGCGTTAAAATAAAGAAGCTTTGCGGTAAAGCGTATCGCCTTATCTTTAAGCCTTTCAAGTAAATATTTCGCTATTGCGTAATGTCCGAAAAGAGCGATATACGGAAGCGCATAGGGTATGGGCATAAGTATTAAAGAGGCTGCGCTTACGCATAAATAGGTTATAAATGCCGCAAGGGGTTTATTTTCCGCAGTTATTCCCATTATAAAAAAGGAGCTTAAAATATAAAAAAGTATGTTTATTTTCGGAAATACGTATGCAAAATACAGCGTTATCATCGTTAAAAGCCCGAACATAACGTATAGGGAAACATAGCTTTGTTTAACTTCATATTTGTTCTTCTTCATAATACCGTCCTTTGCGTGCGCCTCTTCATTATTTTCCTATTATACCATTACGGCGAGGCGTATTCCATTAAAATTTGGTAAACCTTTCAAATATGCGGTTTTTCGCGGCTTTTTTACAGGGGTTTACAGTTTGTTTTCGTAAGAGTATAATATAGAAAACTTTTTTACGGAGGATTTTTTATGACAAGAGACGAGGCGCTTGAGCTTTTAAAAAAATATAATAAGGATCCTTTTCATTTAAGGCATGCGATAACGGTTGAGCAGGTTATGAGATATTTTGCACAAAAGCTGGGCTACGGCGAAGAGGAGGATTATTGGGGGATAGTAGGCCTTCTTCACGACCTTGATTTTGAGCTTTACCCGGAGGAGCACTGCGTTAAAGGACAGGAGATAATGAGAAGTGAGGGCGTGCCGGAGAGTATTATTCACTCGACTGCCAGCCACGGCTACGGAATCTGCGTCGATATTGAGCTGGTTCATGAAATGGAAAAGGTGCTTTATGCGACGGACGAATTAACGGGGCTTATAGGAGCGTGCGCGCTTATGCGTCCCTCAAAATCCGTTTCGGATATGGAATATAAAAGCCTTAACAAGAAGTTTAAGCAGGCTTCGTTTGCGGCGGGCTGTTCAAGAGAAGTAATTAAAAGCGGCGCCGAAATGCTGGGCTGGGATTTACAGAAGCTTCTTACGGAGACGCTTAATGCGATGAAGGATAAAGAAGAGACGATAGAAAAGCTTGTAAGCGAGCTTTAAAATGCGAGGCTTAAAAAAACGGGGAGTGAAAGTAAAAAAGGTGAAAATTCCCGTTGCCGGCGCTGAAATTTCCGCGCTTATACTTTCCCCCGAAAAACCGAAAAAAGACGCCGTGGGTTTATTATGGCTGCACGGCGGCGGGTATTTTCTCGGAATGAAAGAAATGGCGTACATCTCCTCCGCCGCAAAGCTTACGGAAAAATACGGAGCGGTTGTCGTTTGCCCGGGATATCGTCTTTCAATAAGAAACCCTTACCCCGCCGCCGCAGAGGACTGTTATTC
>CAKSBK010000080.1 GCA_934438035.1 uncultured Christensenellaceae bacterium | reverse complement strand
AGTTAAGACAGGTCGAGAAGGACTTCGGCATCAAGCTCACACAGGAATAATTTTTTACGGAGGGCAGAAATGTCCTCCGCTTAATGGCTTTAAAGCGTAATTGCTTTATAATGTAAATTATCAGGAGGCAAAAGATGAGTATCACTAAAGAACGCGCGTTATGGATCTATAACAAGATGAACGAGATCCGTGACTTTGAAGAAACCGCTTATGGTCTTTTTGAGCAGAACAAGCTCAGAGGCTCCGTTCATCTCTGCACCGGTGAGGAGGCAATCCCCGCAACGGTTTGCTCTACGCTCACTAAAGACGACTATATAACTTCAACACACAGAGGACACGGCCACTGCATAGCTAAGGGCGCAGAGCTCGATAAGGCGCTTGCTGAGCTTATGGGCAAAGCTACGGGCTACTGCAAAGGCAGAGGCGGCTCCATGCATATAGCGGATCTTTCCGTTGGTAACTTAGGCGCAAACGCAATCGTAGGCGGCGGTATCCCGATCGCAGTAGGCGCGGCGCTTGCAATAAAGAAGCAGAAGAGACAGAACGTTGCAGTTTCCTTCTTCGGAGATTCCGCAACGAACGAAGGTACGTTCCACGAGTCCTTAAACCTTGCGGCAATTTGGAAGCTCCCCGTAATTTTCGTTTGTGAAAACAACGGCTTCGGTATTTCCGTTCCGCAGTGGCAGTCAACGGCTGTTGAAGATATCTCCGTAAGAGCAAAGGCATACGGCATTCCCGGATACACCGGCTTCGGCAACGATGTTAACGAGGTTGACAAGCTCTTCATGAAAGCTAAGAAGAGAGCTCTTGACGGCGAAGGACCGACGCTTCTTGAGTTTAAGACGTATCGTTTCAGAGGTCACTGGACGGGCGACCCGGAACCCTACAGAACAAGAGAAGAAGTTAAGGATTGGAAAGAGAATAAGGATCCGATCAAGCTTTACAAGAAATATCTTCTTGAGAACAATGTAGCTACGGCAGAGGAGCTTGAAACAATCGAAAAGGCAGCTGCGGATAAGATGGCTAAGGCGGTTGACTTTGCTCTTAACAGCCCCGAACCCGATCCTGCTCACGTTCTTGACGACGTGTTCTATGAAGGCTAATTACGGAGGTACAGAAAATGAAAACAACATACGCAAAAGCGATTAGAGATACTCTTGCTTCCGAAATTGCAAGAGACGACAGAGTATTTATCATGGGCGAGGACGTCGAGGTTTTAGGCGGCGTATTCGGCTGCACAAGAGACCTCGCTAAGGAGTACGGCGGAGACGCTTACACTTCTGACCCCACTCCCAACGCACTTAAAAAGCATCAGCACGACGATATTACAAACGCAAAGTGCTTTAACACTCCTATTTCCGAAGCGGGAATTATAGGTGCGGGCTTAGGCGCCGCTTGCGTAGGCATGAGACCTATCGTAGAGCTTATGTATATGGACTTTACGCTCGTTGCAATGGACCAGATCGTAAACCAGGTTGCCAAGACGAGATATATTTTCGGCGGCAAGGCAAAGATACCGCTTGTAATAAGAGGTCAGCAGGGCATCGGCAGAGGTAACGCCGCAACGCATTCTCAGTCTTTAGAGACTCTCTTCATGCATGTTCCCGGACTTAAAATCGCTTGCCCCTCCACCCCGGCAGACGCTGCAGGTCTTTTAAGAACCGCTATAAGAGACGATAACCCGGTTATGTTCTTTGAGCACAAGGCGTTATACAACTCTAAGGGAGAGGTTCCGGATGATCCCGATTTCATGATTCCTTTCGGCAAGGCGGATATCAAGAAAGAGGGTAAGGACGTAACAATAGTTGCAAACCTTCTCTATGTTTCAAGAGCGTTAGAGGCTGCTAAAGAGCTTGAAAAAGAGGGCATTTCCGCTGAGGTTATCGACCCGAGAACTCTTTGCCCGTTTGATTACGACACCATCGTTGACTCCGTTAAGAAGACAGGCCGTCTCGTAACGGTTCACGAGGCTCACAGAACTGCAGGCTGGGGTGCAGAGGTTGCTTCCGAGATTTCTCAGAGAGCGTTTAAGTATCTTGACGCCGCTCCCGTAAGACTCGGTACAAAGCAGTGCCCGCTTCCCTTCAACGTTGGTCTTGAAACGGCTGCTACTCCTCAGGTTGCAGATATAGTTGCTGCCTGCAAGAGCGTTCTCTATAAGTAAGAGGTAAAAACTATGGCAACAAAGGTTATAATGCCTAAACAGGGACTCCAGATGACCGAGGGTACTATCACTCAGTGGTTAGTGCCCGAGGGCGGCAAGTGCGTTGAGGGCGAGCCGTTATTCGAAATGGAAACTGATAAATTAACTATCACGATGGATTCCCCTGCAACAGGCACATTGTTAAAGATAGTTCACGGCGCTGACGAGACTGTTGAAATAACAAAGCTTATCGGCGTAATCGGCGAGCCCGGCGAAGACATTTCCGCGATATTAGCGGAGGACGGCGCCAAAGCTCCCGCCGCAGCGCAGGCTTCTGCCGCTGCAGAGGAGAAAAAAGAAGAGGCTCCCGCCAAAAAGGCTTCCGAGCCCGCTAAAAGAGCTGCGGGAGAGAGGATATTCTCCACTCCCAGAGCAAGAATGAGAGCCGAGGAAAAAGGCGCGGCTATTGAAGACGTTCCCGGTTCCGGCCCCGAAGGACTCATAATCGAAAGAGACGTTCTTTCCTACGAGCCTGCAGCCGCAGTTAAGGCAAGCCCGCTTGCCAAGAAGGTTGCTGAGCTTGAAAACGTTGACCTTACCGAAGTTAAGGGCACGGGCGCTCACGGCAAGATAATGAAAGACGACGTAATGAGCATTCTTGCAAGTAAGGTTGCCGAGCGCGCTGCGGCAAAATCCGCCGCCGAGTCCGAATCACCTGCGGCTGCAAGAGGCACGAGACTTGTTCCGCTTACCGGCATGAGAAAAGCGGTTGCAAAGAACATGCGCAAGTCTTTGGAGACAAACGCTCAGCTCTCTTCCATGGTTTCCTGCGATATGACAAACGCTATAGAGCTCAGAAACGCATTCAAGAAAGCGGATAAGAAGGTATCTTTCAACGATATCGTGCTTATGGCTGCTACAAGAGCTTTAACGGAGCACCCCGATATGAACGCTTCTTATACCGATAAGGGCATATTATATCACGACTATGTAAATATGGGCGTTGCGGTTGCTATCCCCGGCGGACTTATCGTTCCCAACATAAAGAACGCCGACCTTATGCGTCTTGAAGAGATCGCTCAGGTTGCTAAGCTTCAGGCGACAAAGGCTAAGGACAACAAGCTCACGATGGACGATTACACGGGCGGCACCTTTACTGTTTCCAACCTCGGTATGTTCGGAATAGACAATTTCGTAGCTATCATCAATCCTCCGGAGACAGGTATTTTAGCGGTAGGAGCTATCGTTAAGAAGCCTGTTGTTAGAGACGACCAGATAGTTATAAGATCTATGATGGACATTACGCTTTCATACGACCACAGGCTCGTAGACGGCGCGGGCGCGGCTCAGTTCTTAAAGACGTTAAAGGGCTATATTGAGAATCCTTATCTCATGCTCTGATTTAGGAGAATAATAAATTATGGCAACAAAAGTAATTATGCCCAAACAGGGCTTACAGATGACTGAAGGTACCATCACGCAGTGGCTGGTTCCCGAGGGCGGCAAGTGCGTTGAGGGCGAGCCGCTCTTCGAAATGGAGACGGATAAGCTTACTATCACTATGGACTCACCCGCAACAGGCACGTTATTAAAGATAGTTCACGGCGCTGACGAGACTGTTGAAATAACAAAGCTCATAGGCGTAATCGGCGAGCCCGGCGAAGATATTTCCGCAATTCTTGCAGAAGAAGGCGGAGAAACCGCTCCCGCAGCTGCTCCGGCAGAGGAGACTAAGGCTCCCGCAGCTGCTCCGGCAGAGGGCGGCTCTTACGACTATGACTGCGCGGTTATAGGCGGCGGCCCCGGCGGATATGAGGCGGCTATTTGGGCGGCTAAAAGAGGCCTTAAGACGGTCATCGTTGAAAAGAGAGATTTAGGCGGTACCTGCCTTAACAGAGGCTGCATACCCACAAAGGCTCTTCTTCATTCCGCAGAGGTTTACAACGAGGCCAAGAACAGCGCCAATTTAGGCGTAAACGTTGAAAACGTAACTTACGACTACGCAAAGATGGCGGCTAACAAGACCAAAATCACAAAGAAGCTTTCGGGCGGCGTAGGCTTCCTCTTAAAGGGAAACAAGGTTACTATTATTACCGGCGAAGCAAAGCTTACGGGCGCACATTCTTTCGTAGTTGACGGAAAAGAGACGACAACCAAGTACTTTATCCTTGCGACCGGCTCCGAGCCCGCAAGAATTCCGATTCCCGGAATCGATAAGGAAGGCGTCGTTAATTCCGACGGCGTTCTTGCCGCTGAAACCTGCCCCGAATCCGTTGTTATAATAGGCGGCGGCGTTATAGGTATTGAGTTTGCTACTCTCTTCAGCACTTTAGGCAAGAAGGTTACGATTATCGAAATGCTTCCCAAGATTATGGGACCCACGGACGACGAAATATCTTCTCTTATGGCAACCGTTCTTAAGAAGAGAGGCGTTGAGATTCACTTAAACGCAAAGGTTGTCAGCATAGAGGACGGACTGAAGGTTGTTTACGAGGAAGACGGCAAGACCTGCGAAGCTTTGGGCGAACAGGTTGTCGTAGCTATCGGCAGACGCCCCGTAACTAAGGACATGGGCTTTGAAGCGGCAGGCGTTAAGCTTACGGACAGAGGCTTTGTTGAGATAGACGAGCATTGCAGAACTAATGTTGAAAACATTTACGCTATCGGCGATATTACAGGCAAAATACAGCTTGCGCACGTTGCTTCCGCTCAGGGACACTGCGCTGCGGATAACTGCGCGGGTATCGCTACAAAGCTTGATTACAACATTGTTCCCTCCTGTATTTACACAAGCCCGGAAATTGCGCAGGTCGGCTTAACCGAGACGCAGTGCAAGGAAAAGGGCCTTAACGTTAAGATAGGCAAGTTCAATATCGCCGCTAACGGCAGATCTATGATAATGGGCGAAAGCACAGGTCTTTCAAAGATTATTACAGACGCAAGAACAGGAGAAATTTACGGCGCGGCAATAATGGCTCCCAGAGCAACGGATATGATTTCCGAGGTTTCCGCCGTAATGAAGAGCGAGGGCACTATTGAGGAGCTCGCTTCAACCATCCATCCGCATCCCACGGTTTCCGAAATAGTTATGGAAGCGGCGCACGATGTAGAGGGCATGAGCTGCAACCAGCTCTAAAAAAGGCTAAGACGGATAAAACCGGCTTAATATGATTTTACACCAATGCCGGAGGCGTTTTATCGCTTCCGGCTATTGGCGATTTACTAAATTTGAAAATAAGCATTGAAAGGATTTTGTAATGTTAATTGAATTAGCTAAGGCAAAGGGAGTAGAGAAGGTAGAGGTTCCCGATAAGAACATAATTGAAATACTAAAACCTAACGAGGTTGAAGTAGAGCTTACCGGTATGGCGGAGGTTGAAAG
>CAKSBK010000079.1 GCA_934438035.1 uncultured Christensenellaceae bacterium | reverse complement strand
TAAGACTCAGCCCGACAGAACGGAGCTCACCATAATAATACACGAGGGAAGAAACAGACAGGTCAGAAGAATGTTTGATGCGATAGAAAAAGAGGTTGTTTTCTTAAAACGCATAAGCATAGGCGACCTTAATCTGGGAGAACTCAAAAAAGGAGAGTACAGGTTCTTAACGGACGATGAAATTACGTATTTAAAGCAGCTATAGCTTTTAAATAATTCAGAAAAAATTACGGAGGTTTGACAAATGAACAAAGACAGCGGCATGACAGCAAGAAGCTTTATTACGGCGCTTGTCGATGAGGGCAGCTTTGTAGAGGTGGATAAACACGTCCGCCGTTCAAATGCGGTTTACGGTTACAGCGACGTCTCCTGTGCGGGAGAGGGCGTTATATCCGGCTGGGGCAAGGTCGAAGGTCTTCCCGTATGCGTTTTTGCTCAGGATGAGAGCGTTCTCGGAGGCTCTATGAGTTCTGCGCAGGCGGATAAGATCGTTAAGGCTATATCTATGGCGGCAAAATGCGGATATCCGGTTATTGCCAGGTGGAGCTCCAAAGGGGCGAGAGTACAGGAAGGCGCAGCGGCGGTTGACGCATATATAAGAGTCGCAAAGGCTATAAACGACGTTTCGGGCGTAGTGCCTACGGTAAGCATTGCCGCGGGAGAGATGTTCGGAACTTCCTGCGCATTTGCTGCAATGACGGATTTCACCATTGCGATCGATAAGGTTTCCGCTGCAGCGGTTCACCCCGCTATGGTTATAGCTTCAAAGGAAAAGACGGACGCGGACGCACAAAAGCTTGCAGGCTCGGAGGTTATGACTAAGGAAAACGGAATAGCGCAGTTTAGCGTTAAAGACGAGGCGGAGGCGATTGCTGCCGCAAAGAAACTGCTTTCCTATCTTCCGCAGAACAACCTTGAAAGCGCAGACCTTGAAATTTCAAACGACGATGCGCAAAGACGTGTTTTTGCTTCTGCAGAAGATACAAGGGCGCTTGTAAACGACATATGCGACGCAGGCAGCTTCTTTGAAGTTTCAAAGGACTTTGCTCCTGAGATGGTAACAGGCTTTGCGATGTTAGACGGAATTTCCTGCGGTTTTGTTGCAAACGACGCGGGAAAAGAAATTTCCTCAAAGGCATATAAAAAGGCGGCAAGATTCATAAGCATTTTAGACGCATATGATCTTCCCGTGATTACGGTAATTAATAACGAAGGCTCTTCAATTTGCGCAAAAGCGGTAAAGTGCTGCCAGACGGCAAACTTTGCAAAGCTCATAACGGCTTACGCGACTGCGGGCTGCGCAAAAATAGCGCTTGTTACGGGCAAAGCCATAGGCGAGGGCTTTGCGGTAATGGGAGCGAGAAGCTGCCATGACCTTCTCTATGTTTATCCCGACGCTCAGCTGGGCGCCTTAGGCGAAGAGGCGGGAAGCGTTGTTATGTACGGCAAGCCCGGCGAGGAAAAGCAGTATAAAGAGAATTTCTTAAGCGCACAGGCTGCTTTGACGCAGGGCGTTGCGGACGACGTTGTTGCGCCCGAGGATACGAGAAAGGTTCTTATAAGCGCAATAAATACCGCAATAAACAAGAGAGAGGAAAAACCCTTAAGAAAGCATATTATAATGCCGCTTTAAGGGGGTAGACGCAAATGGATAAACTTATATTGGGTTTAGAGGTCACTCTCATAGGTCTTGTAATAGTTTTCATAATGCTCGTGCTTATTATCGGCGTGGTAAAGCTGATTGCCGCCGCCGGAACGGGGGTAGATAAGCTATCCAAAAACATGAGCGCAAAGAAAGAAGAAAAGAAGAACAAGGCAAAGAATACCGAGCCTGTAAAAGAAGAACAGGTTAACGAGCAAGAGGTTACCGTTCCCGCCGCTTCGGAGGACGACCTTGAGCTTATAGCGGTAATTGCGGCGGCATGCGCAGCGGCAATGGGCACGGAGCCTAAAAACATTGCCGTAAGATCCGTAAAGAAAGCAAGAAGAACAGCCTGGGCAAACGCAGGCAGACGCAGTCAGATGATGTAAAAAACCAAGGAGGAACAACAAATGAGAAAGTTTTTAATAAATGTTAACGGTAATTCCTATGAAGTAGAAGTTGAAGAGGTTGGCGCAGCTTCAACTGCGGCTGTATCCGCAGCGCCCGCAGCACCCGCAGCACCCGCTCCTAAGGCGGCAGCGGCTCCCGCTCCCGCTGCGGCGGCAGAGGGTACGAAAGTAAGCGCTCCCATGCCCGGAAATATTTTAGACGTTAAGGCGGCGGTAGGCGCACAGGTGAAAGAGGGAGACATCCTCTGCATACTTGAGGCGATGAAGATGGAAAACGAGATTCTTGCGCCTGTTTCCGGAAAGGTGGTTGCTTGCAACGCTACAAAGGGAGCTACCGTTGAAACCGGTTCCGTACTCTACGTTATCGCTTAAAGCGAAAAACCGAAAAGAGGTACTGTAAATGGATATAGGACAGGCATTTTTAAATTTTATAAATGACGCCGGAATAATGCAGATGACTTGGCAGCAGGGCGTTATGATACTCGTGTCCTGCGTGCTGTTATATCTTGCGATAGGCAAACAGTTTGAGCCTCTGCTTCTTTTGCCTATAGCTTTCGGTATGCTTTTAGCAAATCTTCCGGGAGCGGACCTCGGAGTGCATTATAACACCATCGAGGGCTTTACGGAGGTAGTTAAGAACCACCAGGCGTCGCTTATGGACTATTTGTATCTGGGCGTAAAATGCGGAATCTATCCTCCGCTTATATTCTTAGGCGTAGGTGCTATGACGGACTTCGGACCGTTAATTGCAAACCCCAAGAGCCTTCTTTTGGGAGCTGCGGCGCAGTTCGGCATTTTCGTTGCTTTCATACTTGCTCTTCTTCTGGGCTTTGATCCTAACGTCGCTTCTTCGATAGGTATTATCGGCGGTGCGGACGGACCTACGGCTATATACGTAACGTCTATTCTCGCTCCCGAATATTTAGGACCGATAGCGATTGCGGCTTATTCATACATGGCTTTGGTGCCTATAATTCAGCCGCCTATAATGCGTCTTTGCACTTCTGAAAAGGACAGAAAGATAGAGATGAAGCAGCTTCGTACCGTTTCAAAGAAGGAGAAGATTATCTTCCCCATCGCCGTTACTATTTTCGTTGCGTTGGTTCTTCCCTCTGCGGCGGTTCTTGTAGGTATGCTTATGCTCGGAAACCTCATGCGCGAATGCGGCGTTGTTGACAGACTTTCAAAGACTGCTCAGAACGAGCTTATGAATATAATTGTAATTTTCTTAGGCTTAAGCGTAGGCGCAACGGCTTCGGGCGAAAACTTCTTAAAGCTGGAGACGCTTATGATTATAGGCCTCGGACTTCTCGCATTCTGCTTTGGAACGTTTGGCGGCGTTATGCTCGGAAACCTTATGTGTAAGATTACAAAAGGCAAGATAAACCCGCTTATCGGTTCTGCGGGCGTTTCCGCCGTTCCTATGGCGGCAAGAGTAGCGCAGAAGGAAGGACAAAAGGCTAACCCCAACAACTTCCTGCTCATGCATGCAATGGGCCCGAACGTTGCCGGAGTTATAGGCTCTGCGGTTGCGGCAGGCGTACTGCTCGCATTATTCGGTTGATTTGGAAAGGACGTGATATTATGCCGAAAGTAGGTATTACAGATACAATTTTAAGAGACGCTCATCAGTCTCAGGCAGCAACAAGAATGAAGCTCTCCGAAATGCTTCCCATGTGCCCCGTGCTTGACAGCGCAGGCTATTGGTCTTTGGAATGCTGGGGCGGAGCGACGTTTGATTCTTGCTTAAGATTTTTAAACGAGGATCCGTGGGAAAGATTAAGACAGTTAAAGGCGGCGTTGCCCAACACTAAGCTCCAGATGCTTTTAAGAGGTCAGAACCTTTTGGGATACAAGCATTATGCGGACGACGTTGTAGACCTTTTCGTTAAGAAGTCTATTGAGAACGGCATGGACGTTTTAAGAATTTTCGACGCGTTAAACGACCCGAGAAACCTTGAAACCGCCATGAAAGCAACCAAAAAATACGGCGGCTGGGCGGAGGCTACAATCTGCTACACTACAAGCCCCGTTCATAACCTTGAATATTTTGCAAACCTTGCAAAAGAGCTTGAGGATATGGGTGCGGATTCCATATGCATTAAAGATATGGCAAACCTGCTCTTGCCTTACGACGCATATAAGCTTGTTAAGAGCATAAAGCAAAAGGTAACCGTTCCTATACACGTTCATACACATAATACGTCCGGCATAGGCGACATGACGTATCTTAAGGCGATAGAAGCGGGAGCGGATATTGTAGATACCGCGCTTTCTCCGCTTGCAAACGGAACTTCCCAGCCCTGCACGGAATCCCTTGTAGCAACGCTTGCGGGAACGGAGTATGATACGGGAATAGACCTTAAAAAGCTCACGGTTGCCGCAGAGCATTTTAAAAAGGTTGCCGAGCGCTTAAAGGCTGACGGCTTCTTAGACCCCAAAGTTTTGGGCGTTGATATAAACACGCTTATTTATCAGGTTCCGGGTGGAATGCTTTCAAACCTCATAAGCCAGCTTAAAAACGCAAACGCGCTTGACAAGCTTTCAGAGTGCCTTGCGGAGGTTCCGAGAGTAAGAGAAGATTTCGGCTACCCGCCGCTTGTTACTCCCACTTCTCAGATTGTCGGCACGCAGGCGGTGTTTAACGTCCTTGCGGGCGAGAGATATAAGATGGTAACAAAGGAATCAAAGGCGCTGTTAAGAGGCGAATACGGAAGACTTCCCGGCAAGGTTAACGAGGACGTAAGGAAGAAGTGCATAGGCGACGCACCCGTTATTACCCACCGCCCCGCAGACGATATAGAGCCCGAGCTTCCCAAATTAAGAGAGCTTTTAAAGGGAGAAGTGGACTGCGACGAGGATATTTTAAGCTACGCTATGTTCCCGCAGGTTGCTCCTAAGTTTTTTGAATACCGCAAGGCGGCAAAGACAAGGCTTGACTCCTCCAGACTGGAAAAGGAGACAAGGGTTCACCCCGTTTAATGATGAAGATACTTTTGGTTAACGACGACGGCATAGAAGCTCCCGGAATACGGGAGCTTGCCTTTGCTCTTAAAGAAGATTACGAGCTTTGCGTTGTTGCACCGTCCTCTCAAAGAAGCGGCTTTTCTCATTCCATAAACTATTTAAGCGATATTATCGTAAGTAAATACGAAATGCGGGAGCTTGGCGATATCTGCGCTTACGCGGTTAGCGGAACGCCGGCGGATTGTACTAAAATTGCTTTACTCAGCCTTTTTCCCGATGTCGATTTAGTAGTTTCGGGAATAAATAACGGCGAAAATATGGGAAGAGATATATGCTATTCGGGAACGTTCGGCGCGGCGCTTGAGGCGGCGGTTTATAAAAAAAGAGCGATTGCGATTTCCTGTGACAACGAGGGCGGGGAGCCTGCGTATGCCTACGCGGCGGATTTTCTTAAGAATTTCCTAAAGACTGCGGATATTGAAAAGCTTCCTGTAAATGTGGTTACGAATATCAATA
>CAKSBK010000078.1 GCA_934438035.1 uncultured Christensenellaceae bacterium | reverse complement strand
TTATCCAATATTTTGATATCTTTATTTTTGACGGCGGGCTTTTATTTTGCGGCGGAAAAAGAAGTAACCGCCGAGCTTTATAAAACGGAGCCGGCGCCGGGAAATTATGAAAACGCGGCGCTTTTAAACGAAAAGGGAGAGCTTATAAAAGGGCAGCTTAAAAACGCATTTTATATTAGCGTTAAAAAAGAAGCCGAAAACGACTGCACTCTTATAATATACAGTGAGTTTCCTTTAAGAGGGTACGCTGCGGGGGCTATGCTTGCTGAAATTGCTCTTTGCGTTTTGTTTGCCTCGGTGTATTCGGAAATTGAGGCGAAAAAGACTTCAAAGCGCATTGCAGACAGGCTTTCGTCGATTGCGGAAGATATGCCGCACGACGGAGCGCCTTATGAAGAGCTTAAGCCTTTTTTTGAGCTTATTAAAATAAAAAAAGAGCAGGAGAGAATAGAAAACAGCGATAACAGCGAAAAGCACAGAAGAGAATTTACCGCGAACGTTTCTCATGAATTAAAGACGCCCTTAACAACCATATCGGGAACGGCGGAAATACTTAAAAGCGGGCTTGTAAAGAGCGAGGATATACCGCATTTTGCGGAGAATATATACAATGAAACGCAAAGAATGATAACTCTTGTTAACGACATAATAAAGCTCTCTCAGCTTGATGAAAACGAAATTCCTTTGGAAAGGGAGAAAATTGATCTTTACGAGCTTGCGGCGGACAATATTTCCTGGCTTGCAGACGAAGCTCAAAAAAAGGGTATTACTTTTAAGCTTGATGGGCAGCATGTTAAAATAATAGGAGTGCGGCAGATACTTGACGAAATGCTTCATAATTTGTGCGACAATGCAATTAAATATAACGTTGACGGCGGGCGCGTTTTTGCAAGAACATATCTTGAAAAAGATAAGGCGTGTATTTCTATACGAGACACGGGAATAGGAATAGACAAAAAGCATATAGATCATGTTTTTGAGAGGTTTTACAGAGTGGATAAAAGCCATTCGAGGGAAATAGGAGGAACGGGTCTCGGCCTTTCGATAGTTAAGCACGGAGCGCTTTATCACAATGCGACGGTTAAAATTAAAAGCGAGCCGGAAAAGGGAACCGAAATAATACTTTGTTTTGACGCAGTACAATAAATACTTTCTTACTTTACTTATATTTAACATAAACGGGATTTTAGATTTTACATTACTTTAATAAAGTTAAAATCGTTATTATATGAGTATAAAGAGGAAAGAATTATAATATGGATATATTTTCGGTTATAATGTTGATGGGCGGTCTTACGTTCTTCATGTTCGGAATGCAGACAATGTCGTCAAGCTTGGAAAAAATGAGCGGAAGCAAGCTCGAGCAAATGCTCAGGAAAGTTACTTCAAACCCGATTTCCAGCATTACATTGGGAGCGATAATTACTATTGCGGTGCAGTCTTCTTCCGCGACGACGGTAATGCTTGTGGGACTTGTAAACTCCGGTATAATGCATTTTTCGGAAACCATATATGTAATTTTCGGCGCCAATATAGGAACGACTTTTACTTCGTGGCTGCTCTCTCTGTCGGGAATAGAATCTTCAAACAATATAATAAAGCTTTTAAAGCCGGAATATTTCTCGCTTGTTTTTGCCTTTATAGGAACGCTTGTAAATATGTTCTCTAAAAAGGATTCTCATAAAAATATAGCGAATTCGCTTATAGGTTTTGCCGTTTTGATGTATGGCATGGAATTTATGAAGCAGGCGGTTTCTCCTCTCAGTCAGTCGCCGGAATTTTCTTCGGTTTTAACGATGTTCTCAAACCCGATTTTAGGCGTCTTGGTGGGTCTTGTATTTACGGCCATAATTCAGAGCTCAGCGGCGTCTATAGGTATTTTACAGGCGCTTGCGCTTACGGGAAATATAAGCTACGGTGTTGCCATTCCGATAATAATGGGTCTTAATATCGGTACATGTGCAACTTCTCTTATATCGAGCTTGGGAACAAACAGAAACGCAAAAAGAGTTGCGGTGGTGCATACTTCAATAAAGGTAATAGCTACTATAGTATGTCTTTCGGTATATTGTATACTTGACGCAATATTTGATTTCCCGCTAAACGATATGAATGTAAATGCGTTTACCATAGCGCTCGTACATACAGTGTTTAATATAGTAAGCACGATAATCCTTCTTCCGTTTAAAAATCAGCTCGTTAAGCTCGGATATTTTCTTGTTAAGGATAAAAAGACGGAGCATAAAGAAAAGCCTCTTCTTGACGAAAGACTTTTGCTTTCTCCTTCCGTTGCGGTTGCGGAATGTGCAAACGTAACGGTAAAGATGGCGGAAAAAGCGAAAACTACGGTGCTTTGCGCTATGGACATGCTGTTTAAATATGACAAAGACGGAGCAAAGTCTATTTTGCAAAACGAAGAGCTGCTGGATGAATACGAGGATAAAATCGGCACATTTTTAGTTAAAATAACAAAAAGCAGTCTTTCAAAAACTAACAGCCAGCAGACTTCAAGAATTCTTCACAGCATCGGCGATTTTGAAAGATTGGGAGATCATGCGAAGAACCTCTTGGAGGTTGCTCAGGAGGTCAAGGACAAAGAAATGGTGTTTTCTCCTGCGGCGGTGAGTGAAATTAATAATTTACAGGAAGCGCTCACGCATATAATAGAAATGACGATACATGCATTTGTTTATAACGATACGGATTTGGCGAAGAAGGTTGAGCCTTTAGAGCAGGTTATAGATACGCTTATAACGGAGGCAAGAATGCACCATATAGAAAGACTTCAGGACGGCATATGCACAATAAACACGGGCTTTGTTTTTGCGGATCTTTTAACGAACTACGAAAGAATAAGCGACCATTGCTCCAATATTGCGGTTTGCCTTATTGAAACGGAGAACAACAGCTTTGATACGCATACGTATTTAACTAAGCTTAAGAGCGGTTCAGATACCGAATTTACGAGCGAGTATAATGAGTATCTTGAAAAATTTACGCCGAAATATGATTGACGGCGATTGTTAAGAATGTTATAATGTAAAAAAGGCAGTGAGAAGAAACAGTAATGAAAATATGCGCCTAAGAGAGGAGCCGTTTGCTGAGAGGCTCTGCGCAGACAGTTTATGAACCCGTCTTTGAGCCGCAGGTTTAAAGCCTTGCCGGTTTTCCTCCGTTAAAGGGAAAAAGCTTGTTAGAGCTTATAAAGTGTGGTTTATGCCGAATATGGGTGGTACCGCGGAAAGTGATTTTTCGTCCCAAGCAGTTTTGCTTGGGACTTATTTTTTTGGGAGAATAGTATGGTAGAAAAGAGAATTGTAGTAAAAGTCGGAACCTCGACGATAACTAATGAGCAGGGTGCGATTGACTTTCGCGCTATAGACGCTCTTTGTAAGGTGTTGAGCGGAGTTCAAAACGAGGGATATGAGGTTGTGTTGGTTTCCTCCGGCGCTATAGCGGTGGGAGCAAATAAAATTGGGCTTAAAGAAAAGCCAAAAGAGCTCAGAATGAAGCAGGCTGCCGCGGCGGTGGGGCAATGCGAGCTTATGCATATTTACGATAAGTTTTTCTCGGAATATAACAAAGTAGTGGCGCAAATACTATTTAACGCAGAGGATATAGAATATAACGAAAAGAGAGATAACCTTGCTAATACATTAGGTGCGCTTTTGGAAAACGGAATTATTCCTATTATAAATGAAAATGACTCCGTGAGCTATACGGAAATAGAGTCGGATAAAAAAATATTCGGCGATAACGATACGCTTTCCGCGGTTGTTACGGTCTTTTGCGACGCAGAGAGGCTTATACTTCTTTCGGATATAGAGGGGCTTTACGACGGAGACCCGAGAAAAAATAAGAATGCAAAGCTCATTCACAAGGTTGAAATTATAGACGACGACATATTGGCGGCAGCGAGCGGCGCAGGCTCAAAACGAGGCACCGGAGGCATGATTACAAAGCTTATGGCGGCGCAGATAACGACTTCAAAGGGAATAGACATGCATATAACTTACGGCAGAAGTCCGGAAAAAATATACGATATTTTAGACGGAAAAGAAGCGGGGACTATGTTTGTGGGCAAGTAATAATGAGAAATAAAAAAACGCTTCGAAAGAAGCGTTTTTAATTATTTGTTTAAGCGTTTAAAGCCCTTTATGGGAATGTTGGCGATAAGCTCCGTTTGAGATTGCTCGTCGGAATTAGAAACATTCTGAAAAGAGATGTTTACGTTTTCGTCTATGTTTACGTATTTTGAAATTACCTGCAATATCTCTTTTTGCATTTTTTCAATAACGTCGGAAATGCGCTTATCGTTGTTGGCGCCTCTGTCTATAGCCAAAAGCACCTGAAGCCTATCTTTAGCGGCGTCTTTGCTCGTTCTTTTCTTTCTTGAGGCAAAAATACTCATTTTATTCCCCGCTTACTTCTTTTTGGAAAAGAGATTTTTAAGAGAGCCGAAGAAACCGGCGTGAACGGAAAAATCATGAAGAGGAATGTCTTCTCCTATAATTCTCTTTACAACTCTTCTGTATGCCGCTCCGGCGTCGGAGGTTTGATCGCTTACGGCTGGTTCTCCTAAGTTTGAAGAGCGTAGTATTCTTTCGTCTTCCGGAACAACGCCGATAAGGTCGATTCCGAGAATGTCCATAGTGTCGTCAATAGACAGCATATCGCCCTTGTCGACAAGATCTGCACGAAGTCTGTTTATAAGGAGCTTTACGTCGGTAACGTTGTTAGCGGCTAAAAGACCTATTATTCTGTCTGCGTCTCTTACGGAAGAGACTTCGGGTATCGCCACTACTACGGCGCTTTTTGCACCGGCAACTGCGTTCATAAAGCCCTGCTCGATTCCCGCAGGGCAGTCGATTATAACGTAATCAAACTCCTCTTCAAGCTGAGAGATTATACTCTTCATCTGTTCCGGGGTTACGGCCATTTTGTTGCGGCTTTGTGCTGCGGGAAGAAGGTATAGTCCGTCGTATCTTTTATCTTTAATGAGAGCCTGCTTTAGCCTGCAAGAGCCTTCGGCAACGTCGACAAGGTCAAAAACTATTCTGTTTTCAAGACCCAACACCACGTCTAAATTTCTGAGCCCTATATCAGTGTCAACAAGTACTACGCTTTTTCCCTCTATTGCAAGGCCGGCGCCGATGTTGGCGGTGGTTGTTGTTTTTCCTACGCCGCCCTTTCCGGAAGTCACTACTATTACGTTATTCATTATTATTTTCCTCCGTTAATTTAACGCTGTTATTACTATTCTGTCATCTTCAAGTTTGGCGGTTTCAATATAATCGACCTGCCTTTTTGCAGGAAGAATTGCAATTTTGCCCGCTATTCTTATTTGATTTGCCTGAAGAGAGTTAGCGACCACAAGCACGTCTTTTCTGCCCTTTGCGCCTGCGTGAACAAGACCTCTCAACCTGCCGAATACAGCTACGCTGCCGCCGGCAATAATTTCGGCGCCTGCATTGACGTCACCTACGATTACAACATCGCCCTCGCATTCTATTCGCATTCCGTTTCTTACCGTTTGGTTAACAACTATGCTTTGCGCGTCAAAGT
>CAKSBK010000077.1 GCA_934438035.1 uncultured Christensenellaceae bacterium | reverse complement strand
TCATTACGTTTACTGCGCCGAGCTCGCTTTCCTGACCCTTTTCATAACCGGTAAGCTCCGGCTTCGTTTCCTCTTCAAACAGCTTCTCGTATGAAGGATTGTAAACGATTTCCGTAGTTCCTGTGATACCGTACTTTGTTAAATCAACCTTTGACATTTTTTAAACCTCTTTTCTTAGAATATACAAAATATGTTAAGCTCTTTAAGAGCAAAAAACGGCTTGTTTACTTATAATAGCCTATTTACCGGGCATTATACTTTTCTTTCTTATATTATAGACTGATAATTTTAAAAAATCAACAGTTTGATGCATTCATAGTTCAATATTATAAGACTTTTTGATAATAGCTTATTCCTATTATGTTTAAAACAAAAAACCCGGTTTCCCGGGTTAATATCAGGTGCTTTTATATGCGTCGCAGACCTCATTAACGTCTCCTATCATCTTAACCTTTCCTTTTTCCAGCCACATGCAATGCTTGCACAGGCGCTCAATTTGGTCAATTGAATGAGATACCATGATTACTGTCGTATCATCCTGCATTATTTTATTGATTCTGTCTTCACACTTCTTTTGGAAATGGAAATCTCCTACTGCCAAAATCTCGTCGACAATCAATATATCGGGCGTGGTCATTGTGGCAATGGCAAAGCCTATTCTCGCCACCATACCGGAGGAATAGTTTTTCATCGGCGTGTCAAGAAAATCCCACATTTCCGAAAAATCCACAATTTCATCAAACTTTTCGTTCATATATTTTCTCGAATACCCGAGCACCGAACCGTTTAAGTATATGTTTTCTCTCGCCGTCAGCTCCATGTCAAAGCCCGCGCCGAGCTCGATTAACGGAGCAATCGTTCCTCTTGTTTTAACCGTGCCGCTCGTGGGGGAAAGTATTCCGGAAATAAGCTTTAAGGTAGTGCTCTTTCCCGAGCCGTTTAAACCTACTATTCCGAAAACGTCTCCCTTTTTAATGTCAAGCGAAACGTTGTCAAGAGCTACGAATTTTTCAAACATGAGCTGTCTTTTCATAAGCTTAATAAAATATTCCTTTAAATTCTCAAGCTTTTCCTTGCTCATGTTAAATTCCATATTTACGTTGCGAAGCTCTACCGCGTTAATGTCTTTCATAGCTCTTCCTCCTTAAATATGAAGTATAAACTTTTTTTCCGCCTTGCTGAATATCAGAGAGCCTATTAAAAGCGTTCCGAACGCAATTGCCATGCAAATAAGATTCTCTTTTAAAGAAGGAATGGTGTTATACATCATCACGTCTCTAAAGCATGTTACAAAGTGATAAAGCGGGTTGCATTTTACTATGGTGTAAATAAGCTCATGGTCCGCAAGCAAAGTTTCCGGATAAATAATCGGCGTTAAATACATCCAAACCGTCAAAAGCACGCTGTATAAATGCATTATATCTCTGAAATATACCGTAAGCGAGCTTAAAATAAGGCTGAAGCCCACGCTGAAAATAAAGCAATATAATATCGGAATAGGCGCAAAGAACATTGTGTAGGTCGGCCAAACGCCCTGGAAGAGCATTACCGCAATTACGGCTATAAGGCTGAACGCAAAATTAATAAGCGCAAAAAGGCATTTCTCAAGAGGGAAAATATATTTCGGTATGTACACCTTTTTTATAAGCGCGGAGGACTGTATTATGGACGTCATTGAAATAGTTGTAGCCTCTGAAAAGAAATTCCAAATTGATACGCCTACGATATAATACGTTGCGAAATTTTCCACCTGCACCTTTAAAAGAAGCCCGAAAACCTGCGTTAAAACAATCATCGTCAACAGAGGGTTTAATATGCTCCAAAGGATTCCCAAAACGGATCTTCTGTATTTTAATTTAAGATCCTTAGAGGAAAGGTTTAATAGCAAAGGAAAAAACTTTTTAAAATCAAAGGTGAATCTCTTTATTCCCTTTAAGCTGCTGTCCATTTATTCTCCTGTCCGCCGCCGTGCGACTAAAAATTTGCGGTTTTACCGCTCGAAATTATCCTTAACCCGAAAATCGGTATGTCTTAACGAAAGATTGGGATTATAATACCTGTCTCCGGCTATAATACGCTCCCGCCATTTTTCCTTAAAGCGTTCGGCGTCTTCGCCGTTAACGGCTTTTGTCTTTTTTAAAACGCATATTTTCGCATACGGAGTCCACGCCGTTATATATCCCTTATCCGCAAGCTTTAAGCATATATCCGCGTCAAAAAGCGCCTCTTTATACGCTTCGTCAAAACCGCCCGCTTCAATAAACGCCGATTTTTTAATCATCATACAGCCCGACGAAACCGCAAAAACGTCTCTTTGATAAGCGCATTTTCCGAAATAACCCGAATAGCCTGCCGGAACGCCCGAAAAGGCGTCCCCTGCAGTTCCGTTTATTCCCAATATCATGCCGGCGCTGTTAACCGTATTGCCCGGATTTAACAGCATTGCGCCGGCGGCGCCCACGTCTTTTCTTAAAGCGAACATCAAAAGCTCGCCGATAAAGCCTTTGCTAAAGACGCGCTTCGCACCGTTTAAAAACAACAGCTGCTCGCCCTGTGCAAGGCTCGCCCCGTAATTTAAAAGCGACGGCACGCTTTTATTCTTTAAATGCGATACGTCTTTAAAAGCCGCATTTTCCAGAATATCCGAACCATGGTTTTCATAAAGCGCAATTATCTCGTAATTTTCATATTCCGCATTATCTTTTACGGATTTTAAAAGCTCTTCTGCGGCTTTTTTCGTTCCGGCGTTTATAATTATACTCACAAGCGGCTTTGAAGTAAGCTCGTAACGTATTCTGTAAATATTGGGGTGCGCCTTTGAGCTTTCAACCTCTGCGGAAATTCCGCATCTTTTCAAATGCTCAAAGACCGCCTTTTTTCCCGCTTCTATCGTATAAGGCTTTGCGTAAGGGTTCCACGCCACAGACGCCTTACTTACCCTCCAATGATACAGCACTTTAGGTATATGAACTATGCACTGCGCATTTTCCGTCAGCCTTAAAATAAGGTCATGATCCTGAGAGCCGTCAAACTCGCTTCTTAAAAGCCCCGCCTTATTTAAAAGTTCTCTTTTAAATACGGTAAAATGGCATATATAGTTGTTTGCTCTTAAGTCGTCAACCGCAAAGTCGGGCTTATAATATGCGTCGTAAAAGCCTTTTTCCGGCGTTTCAAACTTGTCCTCGTCGCAATATAAAAAATCCGCATTTTTTTCGCATATCGCCTTTGCATATTCAAAAAGCACGCTCGGGTGCAGAAGATCGTCATGGTCAAACAGCGCAAGGTAATTTCCCGTCGCCATTTTTATGCATTCGTTTGTGTTCTCGGAAATACCCTTGTTTTTTAAAAGCTTTTTATATTTAATACGCCCGTCGTTTTTTGCGTATTCCTCCGCAATAGCTTTTACGTAAGAATGCTCTTCGTCGCTTCCGTCCGCAAGGCAAAGCTCCCAGTTTTTATAGCTCTGAGCCGTAACGGAATCTATCATCTGCGTAAGAAAATCTTTCGGAGTATTAAAAAGCGGCACGAGAACGCTATATTTAATGTCCTTCGGAAATACGGTAGTTTCTTCTTTTAAAAGCTGCTCCTTATCAAAAAACGCCGGTCCGTTTGCCGCATTTTTGTTTCTCTGTATTCTGCCTTTTAATTTATACAGCGCAACGCCGAAGCCGTCTTCCTTTAAAATACGAATTAGGCGTCTCGCCTTACCTTCGGGTTTTTTTGCGCCCGACACCGAGTTAGAGTTTTTATTCATTTTTCTCCTTTGGTCTTTTAAGGTTTTATTTCACGAAAAAAAGAGCCTTTAAGCCGCAAAAAACTATAATAAGTTATAGCATAAAACAGTATTGTTGTCAAACTGCCAAAAGCCCTTCAAATTCGCAAAATCAATATTGCACCGTCTCGCTTCCGTCAAGCGAAACAAGAATATTTCCGTTAAACGAGCTATTCAGCTCCTCGCTCTCTCCCGTAGCGAGCTGCGTCCAAGCTATGTTATACCACAGCTTTTGGTTATAAAGCACTACGTTTTCGCCGTAATAATCCTGCGCTGCTCCCTGGCTGTTGGTCGTTCCGAATTTATCGCGGACTATGTCTATCGCCGCTTTGAAGCCTATGCCTTTATTTTCATAAAGCCCCTGCGCATAATCGCTCAAAACGTATATCGGCATATCCGAATCCATAATATCCGGGTCGTTTGACGTGTTGTCCTCCAAAGAGAGTCTGAAGCTTATATAATTCTCCCCTCCGGAAAGCGCATTTTTATTATGTATCTGAGTATAATACGTTCCGTCTATATTATATACGAAAACGTCCTTATTCTCCCCTTTTTTATACACGGGAAGCGGGCAGCAATCATATACGTAAAACAACACCTCTGCGTTTTCTTTCAGCCATTCTTCATCCGTTCCCATAAGCCCGTTATAAATAATATACGACAGCTTATCGTCTTTAAAGCCGAGATAATAACTCATGCAAGCGTCGTCCGTAAGCGTTATGGAGAAAGTTTCGTCCGTAGATTCGTCATATCCGAAATCATGCACCTCGCTCTGCGAAAAAACAACGTCCTTTTCCTCAAGCTTCTCCAAAATCGTTTGCGTCGTCATTCCGAGAGTGATCTGAGCTTCGTTAATATATATCGTTCCGATATAATCGGCGCTGTCTTCATAGCTGTTTTTTTCCTCGGCTGCTTCCGACGTTGCCGAGGGAGCGTAAGAAACGCCGTCGTCCGCAAAATCCATGCCGTCTGAGCCTGTTTCGTTTGCAACGGTTTCATAACCGGAGGAACAGCCGAAAACAGAAAAAGAAAACAGCATCGCCCCGCATATGCAAAGCACTTTTTTAAACATCGGCACATACCTCCTTTCGCTACGTATAAAAGTATACTATAATGCGATTATCTTTGCTATAAACAAACTGTAATAATATTTCATATTATTTGTATATTTTTTGTAAAATCACGTTTTTTTCGGTTTTTTTCGCAAAAATCCTCCGATTTTCACGCTTTATTCCCCACATTGAACTCATTTTATAAAAAAACGCCTTACGCAAAAGCGAAAGGCACATGATTTTTAATCGAGCTTTTCCGTTTCGTCAAGCTCTTTAATATATCTCTTTAAAGCGTCCCGCCACATAGGCAGTCTCTTAAAGCCCGCCTCGTCAAGGCTTTTTTTGCTGAGACGGGAATTTTTAGGTCTTGCCGCCTTTGCTCCGTATTCCTCCGTTGTGCAGGAATTGACCTTGACGTTAATACCCGAATATTCGAATATCGTCCTTGCAAATTCGTCCCAAGAGCAATAGCCCTCGTTTGTGGCGTGATATGTTCCGTATTTTTCCGTCATAACCATGTCGCATAAAAGCGGCGCAAGGTCCGCAGTATACGTAGGAGATCCGACCTGGTCGCAAACGACGGTTAATACGTCGTGAGTTTTTGAAAGCTTCCTCATGGTTTTTACGAAGTTGTTTCCGTTTATGCCGAACACCCAGGAGATTCGCACTATAAAATACTTTTTAAGCGTTTGCTTTACCGCCTCTTCTCCCAAAAGCTTCGTTTTTCCGTAGACGTCCAAAGGTCCTTTT
>CAKSBK010000076.1 GCA_934438035.1 uncultured Christensenellaceae bacterium | reverse complement strand
CCTCCTGGTCTCCTCCCAAATAAATGGGACCTATTTCATCGGACATGCCGTAAGAAACAACCATATTTTTAGCCATTACGGTAGCTCTTTGAATATCGTTTGAGGCTCCAGTGGAAATGTCTCCCAAAACGAGCTTCTCCGCAACTCTTCCTCCTAAAAGCATGCATATTTCGTCAAGCATTTTGGATT
This sequence comes from uncultured Christensenellaceae bacterium, assembly GCA_934438035.1. GTDB lineage: Bacteria > Bacillota > Clostridia > Christensenellales > Christensenellaceae > HGM11616. Next base: position 5,459 of record CAKSBK010000076.1, on the reverse strand, counting down.
TAAACATGTGTCTGTCGTCGTTATCGGGCAGCGTTAACGTATAGCCCGCCGCCATGCCTCTCGGAACTATCGAAACCTCGTGAACGGGGTCGCAGCCGGGAAGAACCTTAGCCAAAATCGCATGGCCGACTTCATGATAAGCCGTGCATCTCTTATCCTTTTCGGTTATGACCTTGCTCTTCTTTTCGGGGCCGGCGATAACTCTCTTAATCGCCTCTTCAATTTCGTTCATGCCTATATCCTTGCGGCTTCTTCTTGCAGCCAAAATAGCCGCCTCGTTAAGCACGTTTTCAAGGTCCGCGCCTATGAAGCCCGCCGTCATTTTTGCAAGCGTAGCAAGGTTAACCTCGGGAGATAACGGCTTATTCTTGGCATGCACCTTTAAAATAGCCTCTCTTCCCTTAACGTCGGGATAACCTACAACAACCTGCCTGTCAAAACGGCCCGGTCTTAACAGTGCGGGGTCAAGAATATCTTTACGGTTTGTCGCCGCAATCATTATTATTCCCTCGTTAACCTGGAAGCCGTCCATTTCAACCAAAAGCTGGTTTAACGTCTGCTCTCTTTCGTCGTGACCGCCGCCGAGCCCTGCGCCTCTCTGGCGTCCTACGGCGTCAATCTCGTCTATAAATATTATGCAGGGAGCGTTTTTCTTTGCCGTGTCAAAAAGGTCTCTTACTCTTGAAGCGCCCACGCCTACAAACATCTCAACGAAATCCGAACCGGAAATAGAGAAGAACGGAACGCCCGCCTCGCCCGCAACGGCCTTTGCAAGAAGCGTTTTTCCTCCTCCGGGAGGGCCTACCAAAAGCACGCCCTTGGGAATTCTCGCCCCTAAAGAAGCGAACTTTTTAGGCTCCTTTAAGAAGTCGACTATTTCCTTAAGCTCTTCTTTTTCTTCGTCCGCACCGGCAACGTCCGCAAAGGTCTTTTTGTTCTTATCATTCTGCGAAGCCATGTGCACCTTGGATTTTCCGAACTTCATGGCGCTGCCGCCGCCGGCGTTCTGCGCCTGACGCATCATCCATACCCAGAAAATTATAACTACGCCGATAAGTATTATATACGGAAGCATCTGCAGCCAAACAGAAGTCTCGGGCTTTGCCTCGTAAACTACATCTATATTTACGTCCGTAATATTCTTGCTTCCCGTAACCTCAACAATGTCCTGCTGGAACTGTATAATTGAGGGAACGTATACGGAATAATCGTATTTATTGGGTAAATCCTTCTTTTCGTAAGAGGAGCCTTTTTTAAGAGCGGTAAGGTCGTTTCCCTGAACTTCTATAGCAGAGATCTCGTCATTTTTCACCATCTCCATAAATTCCGAATAGCCCTTAACCTTTTCCGAAGAGCTTGCCGGGGTTGTTCCTATGAACTTAACCACAAGAACAATCGCAATTATGAGGATTATGTAAATAAGAGGTCCTCTGAAAATCTTCTTATCTTTCAAAACTCGTTATCCTCCGATTTTTAAGAGTATATCTCGGGCTTAAGCGTCCCGATAAATTTCATATTTCTGTAAATCCCGTCGTAATCAAGGCCGTAGCCTACCAAAAATTCGTCTGGAACGACAAAGCCGACATAATCCGCGTCTATATCAACCTGTCTTCTTGAGGGCTTGTCTAAAAGGCAGCAGGTTTTAATTGAAGCCGCGCCTCTTTTTGAAAGCGTGTTCGTAAGCTTGTAAAGAGTGTTTCCGCTGTCTATTATATCTTCTACTATTATTACGTCTTTATCCGTAATATCCTGCTCAAGATCGTAAAGTATTCTTACCGTACCCGAGGATTCCGTTCCTGCGCCGTAGCTTGATATTCTCATGTAATTCATGGTAAGAGGTATATCCATTTCGCACAGCAGATTTACGTAAAAAACGGAGGCTCCGTTTAAAATACATACCAAAAGCGGCTGCTTATCCTTATAATCCTCGCTTATCTGAGAAGCGAGCTCCTTTATCCTCGTCTTTATCTGCTCCTCTGTAAGAAGCACCTTTTCAATATCCTTTCCCAATCTTCCTTCAAGCTCTTTTAACATGTTACCCTCCGCTTATTTTATAAATTCTATTTTTACGAGCCCGTTTTCCTCGCCCGTTAACCTCAGCTTTTCGCTTATCGCTTCGCCTATAACCCAAAGAACGGTATTTCCCGCCGCCAAAAGCGGAAGGGCGTCTCTCTTATCTCTGGGAATTTTTTTATCTATAAACCAATCCTTAAGCTTTTTTTCGCCGCTGCCGAAGGGAGAAAACACATCTCCCGACTTTCTTGTTCTTATCACGGCGCCCTCTAAAAGCTCTTTTTTAATATACTGCTCAAGACTCTTTGAAGAGGACCTCTTTGCCTCTTTAACAAAAGCGCATAACGCAGTTCCGTAAGAAAGCTCGGTTTTTCCGGGAACGTTAAGCTTCTTTTCCTCGTATTCTTTTATTATATAATTTTTGCTCTTAAGTTTCAAACTATTATAGGAGATCTCTATAAAAAATCTCCCCTTAAGCTCGTAGCTTCTTCCCGTTCTTCCGTCCTCTATAAGAGCGCATATCGCCTCAATATGAGAATATTCCACGTCCGTCAGCGTTAAAAGCTCGCCTAAGGCAATTCTTATAACTCTCTTAATAATTGCGGGGTGAAGCTCTTTAAGCTTTATTATATTAAGCTCTATAATTCCGGGATTTACGCTTGAAACGGCTTTAAAGCTCTTTTTAGCAATATCGTTAAGAGCGTCGTCCTCCTCCTCAATTATTTTAGACGTCCTGTAAAGCGCCTCGTCGTAATTCGGGTTTATTCTTATAAACGTGGGAAGCACTGTCTTTCTTAAATAATTTCGCGTGTAATCGGTGTTTTCGTTGGTTGCGTCCTCTTTCCATGAATATCCGTTGTTTATAAGATACTCTTCTATTTCGCTTCTCTTTGCAAACAGAAGAGGTCTTACTATATTCGGCTCTCGCTTAACCTTCATTGAACAGAGCCCTCTTGTGCCGCTTCCCCTTAAAAGGTTATGTATAAGCGTTTCGGAAACGTCCTCGATATGGTGCGCCACGGCTATGCACTTTAGAGAAAGCTCTTTTGTCATCTCGGAAAAAAATTCATACCTTAAGCGCCTTGCCGCAGACTCCTCCGTTTCCCCCGAAAGCCGTTCTTTTTTAACGCAGACCCTTTTTACCCTGCACGGAATGTTTAACGACTCACAAAGTCTCACGGTAAAAAGCATATCCTGCTCGGAGGCTTCACCTCTGATTCCGTGTTCAACGTGAAGCGCCGTTAAGTTTTTATAGCCCGCCTCTTTTAAGCACACAAGAAGACAAACGGAATCCGCTCCGCCGGAAACCGCCACGCCCACAGCGTCGTCTTTTGAAAATAAATTGTTCTGCGAAATAAATTCGGCTACTCTGTCGTTAAGCATACTATATATTTTAAATTAAACCGGCGGCAATATCAACCTCCGTATGAATTTTCAAGGCTATATTATCAGCTTTTTATGACAATACTGTGAACTTGCCGCCGCAGTATGGAAATTTGCAAAAAATCGTTGTAAAATAGTTTTATAAACACTTTAAGGAGAATTTAGTTTGAAAACGTCAAGAATTTTCAGAATTTTCATGATGGCACTTGATACTATAATACTGGTGCTCATAAGACCTTTCCGCCGTTTTACAAAGTTGTTCGTTCACGAAAACCCGGACGACGGAATAAAAGAACCCCATGCGACAAAAAACACCGAGCCCGAGCTATTAGGCATAAAGCCGGAGCTTGAGGTAAACGGTGTGCCCGTAAAAGAATATAAAAGAAGCGAACCCATTTACTTTGACCCCGATAAAAAATATTCCGAGAGAGAGGGCATATGCACCTTCAGAGGCGATAATTTCAGAAGTTCCGCAGCTTACGGAACCGCTCCTTTAAAGGAAAAGAAGCTCGAGATTGAATGGAGCATTCCCACGGGCAAGCTTAAAAAAGGCTACGGCAATGGCTATTGGACGGGAAGCGGCTGGACAGGTCAGCCGTTAATCGTAAAATGGGCAGATAAAGAAAAAGAGAATATGAACCTCTCTTCAAAAGCAAAAGCCGACCCCGATTTTACCGAAGCCGTTTACTCCACAATGGACGGCAAGGTGTATTTTACAGACATACGCACGGGAGAAAAATCAAGAGAAGAGATAAACGTAGGGCTGCCCTTTAAGGGCGCGGGCGCTCTTCACCCCTCGCTGCCGCTTCTTCATTTAGGACCGGGAGATTCCGGCCCGGATAAGAAAAAAGACTACGCAAGAGCGTACCTTTATTCCCTGACAAACGGCGAAAAGCTTTTGGAATACGGCGGCGGCCCCGACCCCTTCGCCTTAAGAGTGTTCCACGGCTTTGACAGCTCTCCTCTTTTCTCAAAAGAGACGGATACTCTCATCGAGCCTTCCGAAAACGGCATACTTTACACAATTAAGCTCAATTCCTCGTTTGACGAAAACGGGAATATAAAAATTGCGCCCTCGGAGACGGTAAAGCTGAGATATTCCACCTCCCGCTCAAGCGAAGAAAAATATTGGCTCGGCATGGAGGATTCCGCCGTAATTTATAAAAACTGGCTCTATATTGCGGATAACGGAGGAAACCTGCTCTGTATAGACGTTAACACAATGAAGGTGATTTGGGCGCAGGACGTCTGCGACGACACAAACGGCTCCCCCGTTTTATCAATCGAAGAGGGCGTTCCGTATATCTATATAGCGACCTCGCTTCATTGGACGGCAAGCAGGCTCTTTAAATTGGGCGACGTGCCGATATTTAAGATAAACGCCTTAACGGGTGAATACGTATGGAGACGCACTTATCTATGCAACACCGTTGCGGGAATATCTGGCGGAATTCAGGCGACCTGCGTTTTAGGAAAGGGCAATATCGATAACCTCGTTATTTTCCCCGTAGCAAGAACGCCGCACGTAAGAAGCGGTTACCTCGTCGCTCTTGACAAAAAAACCGGCAAGGAGGTTTGGAAGCTTAAAATGCGCCGTTATGCGTGGTCAAGCCCCGTTGCGGTTTACGATAAAGAGGGTAACGCATGCATAATCATCGGAGACTGCGAGGGCAGGCTTTATCTTGTAGACGGCGTCACGGGAAGCGTGCTCGATACCATTGAGCTCGGCGCAAACATAGAAGCCTCGCCCGCCGTTTACGAAGACACAATCGTCGTAGGAACAAGAGGTCAAAAGATATTCGGTATAAAAATAAAATAACGGTTTTTCTCACCCGGCAATATCCGCCGGGTTTTTTATTGCATAAATGCGTAAAAAAAGCCAGAGCTTTTCTTTTTTTGCAAGCAGAAGCTCCGAGCGTTTGCGTTCCGACCGAAGAGAGGAACGCTTTGCCGAAAAAAGTTGGTAGTCGAGCGAAGTAAAAATAACCGAGCGAAAGCGATAGTTATTTTTACGGGAGCGAAGACGAGACTTTTTTCGGAAGAGGAGCAATAGTCCGTAAGGC
>CAKSBK010000075.1 GCA_934438035.1 uncultured Christensenellaceae bacterium | reverse complement strand
CCGAAACGACTTTAGGTATTCTCCATGCGTATGTCGGAACCGCAATCACGGCGTTTTGACATTTTTCCGTTTTTTTGCCGTGCTTAAGCGCTTCGTTTAGAGAGAAGAGGCCGTCCTCCGTAAGGCGGGAAATTTCTTCCGCCGCAAATTTACTGTTGCCCGTGCCCGAAAAGTAAAATACCATTTTTTCCTCCTTATTTTATACGGCGCAAAAATGCCGTTGACAAATCTTTTTCACATTGTATAATAGCATATATTTGTATTATCGGCAGGATTTTTTTATGCAGGAGCAAACCTCGTATTTCGGAAAAGAAAAAATAAGCAAAATACTTTTAAAGCTTGCGCCCCCCGTTATGGCGGCGCAGCTTATACAGGCGCTTTATAATCTTATAGACAGCCTTTTTATAGGAAATTTCTCGCAGTCGGGCTTAACCGCTCTATCTATAGTCTACCCCCTTCAGCTGTTGATGATAGCGCTCGCCGTGGGGACGGGCGTGGGTATAAACACGGTAATGTCCGCAAAAAACGGAATAGGAAGAGAGGACGAGGCAAGAGAATACGCAGGGGTCGCCCTGCCGTTAGGCACGGCGCTCTGGGTGATTTTTGCGGCGGTATCCTGGTTTTTAATGCCTCTTTACGCAAGGCTTAACACGCCCACCCCGGAAATTATCGACGACGTTATAACCTACGGCAGAATAGTCTGCGTTTTAAGTCCCGGTCTTTTTATAGAGAGCGTGCTTACAAAGGTTATTCAGGCGGGCGGAGACATGAAAACGCCCACGATAGCTCAGGTTATAGGCGCGGTTATAAACATAATTCTCGACCCCATACTCATCTTCGGGCTTTTGGGCTTTCCGAGCTTGGGAGTTGCGGGTGCGGCGATAGCGACGGTTTTGGGGCAGCTTGCGGCGGCGGCGATAGTCTTTAAAAAGGGCTTTTACCCCTCCCCCTCGATAAAGAAATATCCCAAATACGTTAAAAAGATTTTTCGCCTGGGGCTTCCCAATATGCTTATGCAGTCGGCGTATACGTTTTATATATTCGGGCTTAACCTTGTTTTATCGTCCTTCGGAGACGCCGCCGTTACCGTGCTCGGGCTGTATTATAAATGGCAAAGTATATTTTTCATACCATTAGGCGCAATGCAAACCTGTATAGTTCCCGTGATAAGCTATAATTATGCCGCCGGAAAATTTGAGCGCTGCAAAAAAACGCTTAATTTGTCTATACTATTCGGAATGGTTCTCATGCTTATAGGCATATTCTGCTTCGAGGTGTTTCCCGAGCCCATGCTGAAGGTCTTTTCCGCAGGCGAGGAGGCGGTTAAAATAGGCGTTGCCGCCTTTAGGATAGTTGCGGTAAGCTTTATTCCGCTTGTAAGCTCGCTTACATACCCCGTGTTTTTCCAGGCGGTGGGAAAAAGCCTTAAAAGCTCGCTTTTAACTGTAATACGCACGGTTGTGCTTTTCGTTCCTCTGGGGTATCTTTTTTCAAGAATAAATTTAAACTGCTTCTGGCTTACCTTTCCCGTTACGGACAGCCTGACGACGCTTGCGGGATTTTTGATGTATAAGCGCTTTATTATAACTCCCTATGCGCCGCCTAAGAATAAAAAGCACAGGCAGGACGTTAAGTCCGCGGCGATTTCTCCCTCAAGACCCGGGGTTATAGTTACCGTCGCAAGGCAGCACGGCTCCTGCGGAAAGGAAATCGCAAAGAGGCTTTCCGAGCTTATGGACGTTCCCTTCTATTATAAAGAGCTTACCGCCCTCGCCGCAGAGGAAAGCGGGCTTACTAACAGCTTTATTTCCGATTTAAACGGAAACTCCCCTAAAATACTTCACGACCTTTATCTTTCAAAGAGCGTGGTTGTAGAGGCCGTTGCGGCGCAGGAAAAGATAATTAAGAGGATAAGCGAAAACGGAAGCTGCGTAATAGTGGGAAGAGCGGCGGATTACGTGCTCAGGGAAAACCCCGATCTTGTAAGGGTGTTTATATACGGCTCTAAGGAGAAAAGAGCGCAGTCCGTAATTAAAAGATACGGAGATTCAAGAGAAGAGGCGGAAAAAAACATTGCCCGTTCGGATAAGGCAAGAGCGGCGTATTATAAAAACATATCCGGCAAAAACTGGGGCGAGCCCGAGCAGTATGACGTTATGATATGCTCGGACGGCGGAACGGAAAAAACCGCAAGAGCGCTTTATAAGGCGATAAACGAGCTTAAAAACAAGACGGCGGAGGGCTGACCTCCGCCGTTTTATTGTTGACGAAGCTGTGCGAAGGGAAAGCTTAAGCGATGAGAAAAAAACTCCTAAGGTGATAAAGTAAAGAAGCCGGATGGCAAAAAACACATTAAGAGCAGGTTGAAATAAAAGCGGATATAAAGACGGGAGGGTTAACCCCGTTTAATACTATTAGCTCTTTTAGAGACGGCGGTAAAAAATGCATGCTTTTGACGTGTGCATGTGCGCCGGCGTATGCCCGAAAATAAAAAACCGCCCACAGCGGGCGGAGGCTTATTTTTAACAGTATTGTATTATTACTTTTTTGCAGTCCTCGCATTTATAGGCGAAAACCGCCTTGCCGTCTTCCGAGGCTGCGTTAAAAAGCGGTGTGCAGTCCCTTGATAAAAAAGTGAGCGAAGCTACGGGCTTTTTGGTTTTAGTCCAGTTTACGCCGTCTCGGCATTGTATATAGCCTTTTTCCATTTCCTTTTTGCAGTACGGGCAGTCCATTTTTTCCTCCGTTTTTTATTATTATTATATCATGGCTTAGAAGGGTTGGCGCAGCAAATTTTTTGTTTAAAAAAGGAGGAAATCGCTGAGAAATTTTCAATATATTATATCGATAATTGTATATCGATATAACCTTTTATATATAGACGCTTTGTGAAACCGGCAAAAAACCCCGGTGTTTCACGACAAGGGCGCCGATTGTGCGGAAATTAAAATAATTTTTTGTTACATTACGTATTTTCAGCGAGTGCATAGAGCAAAATGGAGAGAAGAATTTAATCGATATTGTTATATCGATAACAGAATACATATATTCGCTTTTTATATTTGCGAATAAATTAACAAGCTGATATTATTTATTTGTAAAGAGCGAATATGCTCGTATTTAAAAAGAATTATTTAACAGGAGGAAATATAAAATGGCAAGATTTACATTACCGAGAGACTTATATCACGGCAAGGGTTCCTTAGAGGCTTTAAAAACTCTCGAGGGTAAAAGAGCGATGATCTGCGTAGGCGGCGGCTCCATGAAGAGAGGCGGCTTCCTTGACAAGGCGGTTTCCTACTTAAAGGAAGCGGGCATGGAGGTTGAGCTTTATGAAGGAATCGAGTCCGATCCTTCTGTTGAGACCGTTATGAAGGGCGCCGAGGCTATGATGAAGTTCGAGCCCGACTGGATTGTAGCAATGGGCGGCGGTTCTCCTATCGACGCTGCCAAAGCTATGTGGATTAAATATGAGTATCCCGAAATCACTTTTGAAGAGATGTGCAAGGTATTCGGCATTCCGAAGTTAAGAAAGAAGGCTCACTTCTGCGCTATTCCCTCTACCTCCGGCACGGCTACCGAGGTTACCGCATTCTCCATCATTACCGATTATCAGAAGGGCATCAAATATCCTATAGCGGACTTTGAAATTACCCCCGACGTAGCTATAGTTGACCCCGAGCTTGCAGAGACAATGCCCAAAAAGCTCGTTGCTCACACCGGTATGGACGCCATGACTCACGCAATCGAAGCATACGTTTCCACCGCTAACTGCGACTACACCGACCCGCTCGCTATTTTCGCAATAATGACCATTCAGAAGGACCTCGTAGGCTCTTACAACGGAGATATGGCTAAGAGAGACACAATGCACAACGCTCAGTGCCTTGCGGGTATGGCGTTCTCAAACGCTCTTCTCGGCATAGTTCACTCCATGGCTCATAAGACGGGCGCTGTATTTGCGGATTACGGTGCGCACATCATTCACGGCGCTGCAAACGCAATGTATCTTCCCAAGGTTATCGCATTTAACGCTAAAGACGAAACCGCTAAAAAGCGTTACGGCGTTATCGCAGACTTCATGGGATTAGGCGGCGCAAACGACGACGAAAAGGTTAAGAACCTCATCGCTTACTTAAGAAAGATGAACGATGAGTTAAATATTCCTCACTGCATCAAGAACTACGGCGCAGACAGCTATCCGACGGAGCAGGGCTTTGTTCCCGAGAACGTTTTCTTAGAGAGACTTCCCGAGATTGCAAAGAACGCCATTGCGGACGCCTGCACGGGCTCCAACCCCCGTCAGCCCTCGCAGGAGGAAATGGAAAAGCTTCTTAAGTGCTGCTATTACGACACCGAAGTTGATTTCTGATAAAGCCTTATAATTAAACAACATTTGTGCTATAATAAAAAGGGCTGCTGCCTCGCGCGGCGGTCCTTTTTCAAAATAAGGAGGTTTTGCGAACGATGTATGAGATTTTAAAGAAACAGCGCCTTAATCCGACTGTTACGCTCATGGTTATTTCTGCTCCCATGGTTGCAAGAAAAGCCGAGCCGGGTCAGTTTATTATATTGCGCACGGACGAAGACGGAGAGCGAATCCCGCTTACCGTTGCGGATTACGACAGAAAAGAAGGAACGGTTACCATTATATTCCAGATAGTCGGCGCAACTACAATGAAGCTTGACGCGCTTAACGAGGGAGACTGTCTAAAAGATTTTGTAGGGCCTCTCGGAAGAGCGACTCACACGGAGGGCTTAAAGAAGGTTGCGGTAGTCGGCGGCGGCGTAGGCTGCGCAATCGCTTACCCCGTTGCCAAAAAGCTTCATGAAGAGGGCTGCGAGGTTCATTCCGTAATCGGCTTCAGAACAAAGGAGCTTTTGATTTTGGAGGACGAATTTAAAGCGGTCAGCGATAAGCTCGTTTTAATGAGCGACGACGGAAGCGTAGGCAAAAAGGGTCTTGTAACGGACGCGCTAAAGGAGCTTATAGAGTCGGGCGAGCAGTATGACGAGGTTATAACGATAGGTCCGTTGATTATGATGAAATTCGTATGCGCTTTAACCAAAAAATACGGCGTAAAGACGGTTGCCTCCATGAACCCCATAATGGTTGACGGAACGGGAATGTGCGGCGGCTGCAGGTTAACCGTCGGCGGAGAGACAAAGTTTGCCTGCGTGGACGGCCCCGAGTTTGACGGACACCTCATCGACTTTGACGAGGCTATGTCAAGAGGCGCTTCATACAGAGATTTTGAGGCGCATGCGCGTGAAAAGGAATGCAATCTTTTAGCACAGGGGGACAAAAAATGAATAAAGCGTTAAATAAAAACGAAATGCCCGTTCAGCCGGCGGACGAAAGAAACAAGAATTTTAAAGAGGTAGCCCTGGGCTACACCGCCGAGCAGGCGATTGACGAAGCGCAGCGCTGCGCACACTGCAAAACGAGACCCTGCGTAGGAGGCTGCCCCGTTAATATAGACATACCCGAATTTATAGAAAAGGTTGCCGAGGGCGAATTTGAAGCGGCATATGAAATAATAAGCCGTTCAAGCTCTCTTCCCGCAGTTTGCGGAAGAGTCTGCCCGCAGGAATGTCAATGCGAAGCAAAGTGTGTAAGAGGATTAAAAGGGGATTCTGTCGGAATCGGCAGACTTGAGAG
>CAKSBK010000074.1 GCA_934438035.1 uncultured Christensenellaceae bacterium | reverse complement strand
TTCTATATATTTGGGATAGTCCTTTCCCTCCCAATCCTTGTTCCAGTAGCAGTAACATATTCCGAATTTCATTTTTCACTTACCTCTTATTTTTGTTTTTTAAAAGACCCGGCGCAGCCTAATAGCTATGCCGGGTCTCCAATCCCTTATGCTGCGGAGGAAAAACAGCAATAAATCTAAATCTTTTTAGAAGTTGAAGTCGTCAACGTTCTCCGCGGTGAAGATAGAAGGCTTGCCGAGAATAACGTTTTTGGAATCTTCAACGGTAACCTTGCCATAACCGGGCGCATCGATTTCTTCGGCAAGAGTGCCACCCTCAAGGAGGTATTTAGCAAGAGATACCGTGAGGTAGCCGAGCTTTGCGGGTTCCCAGAGAAGAGCTGCGTCGATCGCACCCTCGTGGAGATACTCGTTAGCGTCGTTAGGTAAAGCGGTACCTACAAGAGCAATAGCGTCGTTCTTGCCCTGCTCGGAAATTGCCTGACCTGCGCCGATAGGAGCGGGAGAGCTAAAGCCGATGATACCCTTAAGGTTGGGGTAAGTTGTAAGAAGGTCAAGAGTCTTTGTGTAAGCTTCCTGAACGGACTCGTTTGTGCATACGGGGTCGGTTACAAGCTTTAAGTTGGGGTACTTTTCTGCAGCGTATTCCTCACCGAACTTAATCCATTCGTTGCAGGTTCCTGCGGTAAGAGTAGAGGTAAGAATAGCATACTCGCCCTCGTCAGTTCCCATGTATTTTACGAGCTGATCCCAGTTTTCCTCTGCGAACTGCTTGTAATCAATTTCCTTAACGGAAAGGTCAACAATGCTCGGGTCTGCGGGAGAATCCCAGTCAATAACGACAATGCCCTTCTGCTTAGCCTGCGTAAGTACGGGAGTAAGAGAATCTGCGTCGTTAGCGGAAACGCAGATAGCGTCAACGCCCTGGCTTATAAGGTCCTGAATAACGGAAACCTGCTCCGCAGCGTCAGCGGCGTTGGGGCCTACGAACTGAGCGTTTACGCCGAGCTCTTCGCCCGCCTTATCAACGCCGGCTCTTGCAGCTTCAAAGTAGGTATTGCCTACCTGCTTGGGAACAACTGCGATATTCCACTTCTTTGCGTCCTGTGAACCGCCCTGATTATCTGTCGTTCCGGGAGTATTCTCGGGGTTTGTTGTCGTCTGAGCGCAGCCTACTATAAGAACAAGGCTCATTAATACTGCTAATACCATGCAAATTACCTTTTTCATAATTTTCTCCTTTGTTTTGTTTTTATTAATATCCCGTCCATTCCTCCAACGGACGTTTAATTACCCTTAAAGGTAAACTGAAATCATTTTATTTTTGTTTCGCCGCAGTCTTTTTCTTAGAAGCGGTCATTGCGCTTATGAAATTTATCGCAAGCACTCCGATAAGTAAAAGACCCGTTATTACCGTGCTTAAGTTAGTATCAACTCCGACTATGTTAAGACCGCTCGATATGCTCTGCAGCGTCAGAACCGCCAAAACAACGCCTATAACCTTGCCGTAGCCGCCCGTAATCGCAACGCCGCCCAAAACAGCCGCCGTAACCGTCTGCATAAGATACGAAGAGCCGTAGTCTATTCTTGCGGAGTTATATCTTGACATCATTATTATCGTAGCTATACCTCCGAGGAAGCCGGAATAAATATATACCCTCAGCATTACGCTTCCTACGTTTATTCCCGAAAACTTTGCCGCCGTCGGGTTGCAGCCGACCATATAAACCGACTGACCCCACTTTGTATGCTCTAAGAGAATAAATGTAATAACCGCAATTATCACGAATATTATCATCGGCACGGGTATGCCTATAATCGTGCCGTTTCCAAACCAGAAGAACTCCGTTGGAAAGCCCGAAATTGAATTGCCCTTTGAAATAAGAAGACCTATTCCCTCAAAAAGCGTCGACGTTCCGAGCGTCGCCATCATTGCGGGCGCGCCCACATATGAAACCAATATTCCGTTTATCGCACCCGCAGCGCAGGAGGACACTATCGCTACCAGTATCGCAAGCGCTATCGTAACGGTGGGATCCGCCCCGCTTTTATACATCGTGCTCATAACCGTTGCCGCAAGTATGCTGCCCATGGTTCCCGACGTTATAACCGAAAGGTTTATTCCGCCCGTAAGTATGGTAACCGTCATGGCAAGAGCAAACAGTCCGAACTCCGGCAGCTGAAATACCATTGACTGAAGGTTTGTTCCGCTTAAAAATCTCGACGGCGAAAGCGCAGTCATTACCGCAAAGACTATTATGAATACACCGAATAATATCCACTCTTTAGGATTTTTCTTAAACATATTTCTGTGCTCCTCCCCGATCAATCTATATCGACCTTCACGAGTTTATGACCCGCACGTCTCTTTTGTATAATTACAAAGCAGATGGATATAACCATAATCACGCCGAGAATTATCTTCTGCCAATATGTGGATACCTGCATAAGCGTAAGCCCGTTATTGATTATTGCGAACAGCGCAACGCCGAGCATGGTGCCCGTAAGCGTACCGTCTCCGCCCATAACGTTAACGCCGCCGAGTATAACCGCGCCTATGGTTTTCATGTCAAAGCCCACAAACGCATTCGGGTCAACCTGTCTCATCATGGAAATATGCGTTACCGCTGCAACACCGCATATAAAGCCGTTAAGCGCATATACAAACACAAGTATCTTTTTTGCGCTGTAGCCTATTCTCTTTGCGGAAAGCGGATTTCCGCCTATTGCGAATATGCCTCTTCCTATTCTTGTATATTTAAGTATGAAATACGCAAGCGCAAGAACCGCCACAAGGAAAAGCATTTGAATCGGTATTCCCACCGTTCCGCCGTTTCCGTCCGGAAAAATGTTTAAAAACGTCGTCTTTCCGAAATCAGTAAACTCGGAGGGAAGGTTATTTACATAAGAGCCTCTTGTTATATAGCTTGTAAGTCCGCTTATTATGCTGTATACGCCGAGCGTCGCAACAATGGGCGGTATTTCCAAAAACGCTATCAAAAGCCCGTTTACAGCTCCGATTGCAGTGCCTACCGCAATTCCTATGATATAAGCCAAAAACGGGTTCCCCGTGTAGGTAACCATGAAGTTTCCTACCACGAGCGTGCTTACGGAAATTATTCCTCCGACAGAGGTATCGATACCTCCCGTTATCATTACCATTAACATTCCCACCGCAACGATTGCCAAAATTACGTTGCCCTTAAGAACGTTCATTATATTACTTGCAGAAACAAAAGAGCTGTTAACTATCGTTATCGCCACCATCAGCACGACGACAAGTATTACGAGACCCATCTCTCTGCTCTTTAAAAAGCGTTTCATAAGTTTCTCTCCTCTCTCAAATCGCTCATGCCTTTAAAATTGCGGCGTTCATAATCGTTTCCTGCGTAGCCGTTTCGCCGTCTAAAACGGCGTTTATTCTTCCTCTTCTCATAACAAGAACTTTGTCGCTTATCGCAAGCACCTCCGGAAGCTCGGAGGATATCATTATAATGCCCATGCCGTTTGACGCAAGCTCTCTTAAAAGCTTATGAATTTCATCTTTTGCGCCGACGTCTATACCGTTCGTCGGTTCGTCGACTATGAGAATTTTGGGGTCAGTGGCAAGCCATTTAGCTATTACTATTCTCTGCTGATTGCCTCCTGAGAATTTCTGCGCCGCCATGTCCGCATAGCCCGGCTTAATATTAAGCTTTTCTATCCATTCTTCCGCGCTCTTGTCCTTCTTTTTAAGGCTTATGAGCCCCGCTTTATTTTTAAGCTTGTCAAGATAAGTTACTGTAATATTGTCGGAAGCGGATTTTGTAAGAACAAGTCCCTCAGTAAGCCTGCTTTCGGGAACATAGCCTATTCCGTTTTTAACGGCGTCACCCATGCTGTTTATGCTTACCTTTTTGCCGTCTATAAGAATTTCACCGCTGTCCGCCTTGTCTATTCCGCAGATTGCCTGAATGACTTCCGTTCTTCCTGCGCCGACAAGTCCCGTAATTCCTATAATCTCGCCCTTATGAAGCTCGAAAGAAACGTCCTTGAAATTTCCGAATTTTGAAAGATTTTTTACCTCGAGAACCGTTTCTCCGATCTTTTCCGCGCCTCGGTGAACAAACTCTACTTTTCTTCCTACCATGAGGCTTATGAGCTTATCGTTATCCATTTCCTCTCTCGGATATGTTCCGATATACTGTCCGTCTCTTATAACGGTAAAAATGCTCGATATTCTGAAAAGCTCTTCCAGCTTATGGCTTACAAACAGAACGGAAATGCCTTTATTCTGCAATTTCTTTATTATTTCGAACAGCAGCTCGACTTCTCCGCTCGAAAGCGTGGAGGTAGGCTCGTCCATTACTATAAGCTTTGCGTCGCAGGCAAGCGCTCTGGCTATTGCGACAAGCTGCTGCCTTGCCATGGAAAGGCTTTCAAGATTATCGTTAATATCAATATCGACGCCTAAATCGTCAATCGCCTTTTGCGCCTGAGCTTTCATCTGTTTCCAGCTTATGGGCTTCCCCTTTTTTGAAAGCTGTCCGCTTATGGAAATATTCTCCGCAACGGTAAGCGTGGGAAAAAGCGAGAAATCCTGATATATTACTATAATGCCTTTAGAAATTGCGGACATAGGCGTGAGATTCACGCATACTTCTCCGTCAATAATTATTTTAGCCCCGGGATCAGGCTGATAATTTCCCGAAAGTATTTTTATAAGCGTAGATTTTCCCGCTCCGTTTTCTCCTACGAGTGCGTGAACTTCGCCTTTTTTTATTTCAAGATTAATTCCGTCGAGCGCCTTAACTCCGGGGAACGTCTTACTGATGTTTTCCAGGTGTAAAAAAACTTCGTTACTCATTTGCTTACCTCCGAGTAAAAATCTCCGAAATACTGCCGTATTCTCCCGGAGCTCCCGGAAGCTTCCAGCCGAGCTGGTTTATAACCTCGTCAATTCCCTTCATATCTTCCTGCGTAAGGCATTTCAGTTTTCCGCCCATTCTCTGTGCCGCAACAATAGATTCCGCCATGGATTCAAGTATCTGTATCGATTCTATTACCTCAAGAACGCCGTTCGGGCTTAAAACCAATACGCCGTGGTTTTCCAGCATAAAAGCGTTAGACTTATTCATGTACGGATCTATCATATATCCGAGCTCTTCCATATTCGGGTTAGCGTAAGGCACCGTAACAACGGGACCGAGCTGCATCATCGCCTCCGGGATAAGCGGAAGCATAAGCGCCTCCTTTCCCTCCTTTGAAGTTGAAAGACCCGTTGAAATCGGCGGGTGCGCATGCATAACCGCTTTAATATCCGGTCTTTTTCTCAAACAGTGCAGATGCATGAAAAGCTCTCCTGTGGGCTTTTTTCCCTCGGGGGTGTAAATAATTTCCCCGTTTAAGCGCACTGCGCAGAGATATTCCGGGCGCATAAGCCTTTTAGGCACGTTCGTCGGCGTTACTATAACAAAATCATCGTCAACTCTGTATGAAACGTTGCCGCTGACGCTCGGACCGTAACCGAGCTGCCCGTCTCTGGCGCAAACCTCGATTATTTCATCAACCTGCTTTTTGTATTTGTCAAAAATCCTGTCCATCGTTTTATTCCTCCCGGCCGCCTGCCCAGCCCGTAACCGATAAAGCAGCCTTATATTTCTTATCCCAAACCTCATTGTCTTTGGGGTCAAATCTTTTTATCGTTTCGGAAATTCTCGCCGTCTTTCTTCCCTCTTCGAAATCCTTTATCAAGCCCTTTGCGACGCACTGCTGAAC
>CAKSBK010000073.1 GCA_934438035.1 uncultured Christensenellaceae bacterium | reverse complement strand
CTATGGAGGAGGTTTTATCGAGAATAGACGAAGCAATATCTTCCGGCGAGCAGATTGCAATTTATTCTGATTACGACACGGACGGAATATGCGCTGCGGCTATAATGTATAAGCTGTTAAAGCGCCTTGGCTGCGAGCCCATAGTGTATGTTCCGAACCGCTTTACGGAGGGATACGGAACAAATGCAAAGGCGATAGCAGAGCTTTGCTCGGAGGCGTCATTAATAATCTCGGTAGACTGCGGCATAAGGAGCGTAGAAGACGTTAAAACATGTAGGGAAATGGGTGTTGATTTTATAATTGCCGATCATCACGAATGCGGAATACTGCCGGACACCCCATATATTTTAGATCCTAAGCGTCCGGGTGAAAACTATCCGTATAAGAATCTTTGCGGCGCAGCTATTGCTTTTAAAATAGCATATGGAATGCTTGAAGAAGAGGCTCTGGATTTAATTGACATTGCCGCCGTTGCTACGATTGCGGATATGGTTCCGCTTACGGGAGAAAACAGAGTTATAGCGGCTTTAGGAATAGAAAAGCTCAGAACAAATCCCCAAAAAGGCTTTAAATACCTTATGCAGGCGGCGGGGATAAATCAAAAAACGGTTAATTCGATGCAGATAGGCTACGGAATATCTCCGCGAATTAACGCCGCAAGCAGACTTTCCTCCGCAAGAACCGCGCTTAACATGCTCATAAGCGAAAATGAGGGCGAAGCCGCACAATGCGCCGCAGCTCTTTGCGAGTTAAACGCAAAAAGGCAGGAGCTTCAAAAGGAAATTTCAGATAGGTGCGTTGCGGAAGCGCTGAAGCTTAACATCTCCGACTGCAATATAATTATGCTTAAAAGCGAGGATTATGATGAGGGAATAGTGGGTTTATGTGCTTCTGCGATAAAAGAGCGTTTTAACAGACCCGCCGTAATATTTAAGATAAAAGACGGTATTCTAACCGGCTCCGCAAGAAGCGTTGAGAAAATAGATATTTACAAAGTCCTTAACTCCTGCGCCGATTTATTTTTAAAATTCGGCGGACATAAGCAGGCTGCGGGTTTAACTCTAAAAGAAGAAAATTTCGATGAACTATTCAAAAGAGCTAACGAGTATATTGAAAACAACTATACAAAGGACGTATTTATAAAAAGCGAGATTTACGATGAATGTATCGACCCAAAAAGCATTACTCTTGACGATGTAAAAGAGCTTGAGCTTTTGGAACCCTGTGGTGAAGCAAACGAAAAGCCGAGGTTTTTAGTCTCTGACGCAGAGCTTACGGCAATAAGGCGAATGGGTATAGACGGACGCCATGCAAAAATGCGTATTAACGACAGCCTAAACCTTATATATTTTTCAGCTCCCGAAATTAAGGACGGAGCGCATGCGGATATTGTCGGCGAGCTTGAAATAAACGAATACAATTCGACAAAATCCATTCAGCTTAGAGCGTGCGTTTTTAACAGAAGAGATTTTAACGAAAGTGAATTTAACAAGGGATTTCAAAAGGATTTAATTAGGCAAATCGTTTGTCTGTATGAAATTATTTCCGACAAAGGTAACTATAAAATATACAAAAGCGCGCAGGAATGGATAGCCGAATTAAAGGAGGACTTAAAAACGCCGGTGGGAACCTGCGTTTTAATAGGAAGCGCTCCCGGTTTATCGGCGTTTAAATCAATAAAGGATATTAATCTTCCGGTATATGGTAAAGCCCTTTTGCAATATAACGGTGAAAACGCAGCGATAGTTTTACCGAATACGAATGAAGTTTTCGGAATATACAATAACATTTATTGCTGCGGAGACATGATAAGCGCATATGGCTGTAAAAACGCAAAAATACTTATTAACGCAGGGCTTTATAATACATACCTTTCTTTTGCGAGATCCTGCTTCGTTGCTAAGGAAGAATATTCCGCATATTTGCGGGCGTTTTCAAAGGCGGGCGGTGCGGCAACGATTTCCGAGCTTATAAACAATTCAATATCCGCTTGCGAACTAAACGTAGCATTTAATAAAATGTGGTATGTGTTTAATGTTTTTGCCGAGCAAAAGTTGATTGAAATTAAAAAAAGTGATAAAATATTCATTAAAATAAACGATAGGGTGCAAAAGCGCAGTATAACCGAGACGGCTTTTGAGAGCCTTTTAAAATAAGGAGAGTACTATGTCGCAATTATATGAGGATTTTATAAGGGATTATCCCATATATGCTGATGACAAGTTAATAAAAAAAGCTTTTGACGTTGCGGAAAAGGCGCACGAAGGTCAAAAGAGAAAGTCCGGCGAGCCGTATATAATTCACCCTGTCGCAGTCGTTCGTATTTTGGCGGATTTGGGGCTTGACAGCGTAAGTATTTGCGCGGGTATGCTTCATGACGTGCCTGAAGATACGGAATATTCTATAGATTACGTAAAAAAAGAATTTGGCAATGAGGTTGCGCTCATAGTCGACGGAGTTACCAAATTAAAGAAGTTTGATTTTCAGTCTAAGGAAGAAGCTCAGGCAGAGAGCATGAGAAAAATGTTCCTTGCAATGGCTGCTGATATAAGAGTCGTAATTATTAAGCTTGCGGACAGACTTCATAATATGCGCACGCTTAATTATCAAACTGAACAAAAGCAAAAAGAGAAGTCGCAGGAGACGCTTGAGATATACGCTCCTTTGGCTAACCGTTTAGGTATTAACGCTTTCAAGTGGGAATTTGAAGACCTTGCGCTTAAATATCTTGAACCGGAAGCGTATAGAGATATCGCGCTCATGCTTAATTCAACGCGAGCGGAGCGCACGGAATATATTGCAAAGGTCATTAAAGAAATTAAAGAGCAGGTTACGCCGCTCGGCATTCCTTTTGAGATAGACGGAAGACCCAAGCATATATACAGCATCTATAAAAAGATGAAGACCAAAAACAAGTCCTTTGACGAGCTTTATGACCTTGTTGCGGTAAGAATTATAGTAGATACCGTAAAGGATTGTTATGCGATTTTAGGCGCGGTTCATACTGCGTGGAAGCCGCTTCCTATGCGTTTTAAGGACTATATAGCCGTTCCCAAGCAGAATATGTATCAGTCCCTGCACACTACTCTTTTAGGTGCGGACGGCAAGCCCTTTGAAGTGCAGATAAGAACAAAGGAAATGCATATGACCGCCGAATACGGTATTGCCGCTCACTGGAAATATAAAGAGGGCATAAAGGGCAAAACCGATATGGACGAAAACATAAACTGGCTAAAGGAGCTTATGGAGTGGCAAAAGGACGTTAAGGATTCCAAAGAATTTGTCGAAGCTCTTAAAATAAACTTCTTTTCCGATAACGTTTTCGTGTTTACTCCTAAGGGAGACGTAAAGGACTTTGTAAAGGGCTCAACGCCGCTTGATTTTGCATATTCGGTGCATTCTCAGATAGGCAATCGCTGTATAGGCGCGAAGGTAAACGGAAAGCTCGTTCCTCTCAATTACGAGCTTAAAACCGGCGATATTGTTGAAATAATAACAAGCTCCGCAAATAAAGGCCCCTCGAGAGACTGGCTTAATATGGTTAAAACCGCGCAGGCGAGAAATAAAATCAGAGCGTGGTTTAAAAAGGAATTTAAAGAAGAAAACATTCATAAAGGCAGAGAGATGCTGGAAAAGGAGGCTAAAAGGGAAGGATATAATCTTTTTGACCTCACAAGACCGGAATGGCTTAAATCGATTTTTAAGCGTTATACATTAAATTCATTAGAAGATATGTATGCTGCGGTGGGCTACGGCGGGCTTACGACCGGGCAAATACTTATTCGCTTGATCCAGGCTTATAACAGAGAGCATAAAATCGAGCAAAAGCTTCTGTTAAAAGAGCAAAAGAAGCATAACGAGGCGGGCGGAGTAATAGTAAAAGGGTATAATGACCTTACGGTGCGTTTTGCAAAATGCTGTAACCCCTTGCCTGGCGACGCCATTATAGGCTATATAACAAGAGGAAGAGGAGTTTCCGTTCATAGGGCGGACTGCTCTAATATAGTCGCTCTTAATTTTGATAAGAGCAGAGAAATAGAGGTTGAATGGGCAGGACATCAGAATACTGCTTTTCATGTTGAAATTAAAGTTGAGGGTAACGACAGGCAAGGCCTTATCGTGGAAATTTCTCAGCTTATATACAACATGGGGCTTACTCTTTCAAATCTTAACGCGAGAAGCACCAAAAACGGTAAGTTTGCGTTTAATATTATTTTGGAGGTAAGCGATATTCAGGATCTTGAAGTTCTTATTGAAAAAATAAAACAAATACGTTCGGTTGAAAACGTTTATAGGGTGAATTCCTGATGAGAGCGGTAGTTCAAAGAGTAAATTATGCCCGCCTAACGGTTGACGGAGAAATTGTTTCCCATATAGACAGGGGAATATTGGTGCTCTTAGGGGCGCAGACGGGCGACGGCGAAAAAGACATTGACTATATAGTAAAAAAGAGCGCCTCGCTGAGGATTTTTTCGGACGACGAGGGAAAGATGAATTTAAGCGTAAAGGACGTCGGCGGAGAAATAATGGTGGTTTCGCAGTTTACCTTGCTCGGAGACGCAAGGAAGGGAAATCGCCCGAGCTTTGTTTTGGCGGGAGAGCATGAGAACTCAAAAAAGCTTTATGAAGAAGCGGTAAACAGATTTAATAAAACGGAAATTCCCGTTAAGACGGGTATTTTCGGAGCGGATATGAAAATCGCTTTTGAAAACGACGGTCCCGTAACAATTCTACTTGACAGCAGAAAGGCTTTTTAAATGCAGGTAATAAAAATAATTAACGACATAATGGGCGTAAACACGTATGTTATATATAACGAACAGACGCGAGAAGCGGCGGTTATAGACCCGTCGTTTGACTTTGAAAAGCTTAAGCGCTGCGTTTTACAGGAAAATCTAAGCGTTAAGGCAATACTGCTTACTCACGGGCATTACGACCATATAGCGGGTCTTGAAAGGGCGAGAAGCGAGTTTAAAGCCCCCGTATATATAGGAGAGCACGACGACGAGCTTCTTAGCAATCCGAGCTTGAATTTATCTGCGGCATTCGGACATCCTCTTGTTTGCGCCAAGGTGGATAAGCTTTTAAATGACGGAGAAGTTTTGTCTGTTGCGGGTATGAAAATAAAGGTTATAGCCACGCCCGGGCATACTAAAGGCGGAGTAACGTATGCTTGTGAAAACGTGCTTTTTACGGGAGATACACTTTTTCATCTTTCTATCGGCAGAACGGATTTTCCCGGCGGAGATTTTGATGAAATAATAACCTCGCTTAAAAAGCTTGCCGCTTTAGACGAATATCCGGATTACACGGTGAACCCCGGACATGACAGCTCTTCCTCGCTGGATTTTGAAATTACAAATAATCCGTATATGTCATGAGCAAAATTTCACTGCAGAGCGACCTCCCCGAGCTTTTAAACGAAATTGCTGACGAAATACGCCTGTTTATTCCGGTGAGGAAGATAGACTTTACAAGCGAGTTTATAGAAGACGGCTGGTTTTTAAGACATTTTTTTAATGAAAAAGAGTTTTGCCATACGTGCGAATTGTATTATGACGGAAGTCTTTTGGCAAAAAGCGGCGCAAAGACGCAAAAACCGCCGATTGAGGACGAAATACTATATAAAAAAATGCGCAAAAGGGGCGCAAAGCAGGCGGCGTTTTCCTGCTTGAACGAATACTTTAAAAAAGAGCTTCCCTGGGGAAATTTAACGGGAATACGTCCTACAAAGCTATACAGGGAAAATCTTGCGCTGTACGGCGAAAACTGCGATTCCTTTATGAAAAACGAGTTTCATATTACGGATGAAAAGCTTGCTCTTTTAAGAAAAATTGAGTCTGTTCAGAAAAAGTATATCAAAACACGAGACGAAGAGATTGATATTTAT
>CAKSBK010000072.1 GCA_934438035.1 uncultured Christensenellaceae bacterium | reverse complement strand
GAAATTATTTGCCAATAATAAAGTTTTAAATATTAACGGAAAGAGGGTGATATTACGGCTAAGCTTGCGATGAAAAAAATTGAAATTATCGGGCTTTTGTCAGATCGTAAAAAGATAATAGAGCGTCTGCAGCGCAGAGGTATCGTAGAAATCACCGATTTTGAAGAGGAAGGCTTTTCGAAGCTTAACACAAAAGCGAGCATTGCACAGTTTGAAAAGAATATGAGCGTTGCATCCGCCGCAAAGGGAATTATCGACAGATATTTTAAACCCAAAAAGGGGCTTCTTGACGGCTTTCAGGGAAGAAAAGAGATTGAAAAGCATGATTTCGGAAAGCTTGTTTCAAAACGAGACGAGATTCTTGCGGTCTGTGCGGGCATAATAAAAAACGACGCTCACATTCAAGAGTGTAAAAATAATATCGTAAAGGCGTCTGTTTTGGCGGATAATCTTGCACCGTGGAAAGCCTTAAGCATTCCCATGGACTTTAAGGGAACAAAATCCACTTCTGTGTATATCGGCTCCGTTTCAAACAAACACGATTCTAATGAATTGGAAGAAATGATAAGAAACGAAGCGCCGGATATTTCAGGGCTTGAGATAGACGTTATATCAAGCTTTAAGGAGATAACCAATTTTACGGTTATGTGCTATAAGGCAGATTCTAAAAGCCTTAAAAACGCTTTAAGAAAAATCGGTTTTATGGAGCTGGCGGATAAAACTTCGCTCACTCCCGAAAAACAGATTGCAGAGTATAAAAAGGAAATAGCGGAATATAACAAAGAAATTGAAGCCGCCTTAAAAGATATCGAAAAATGTTTAAATCGCGTTTCCGATATAGAATTCATGATCGACTACATGAATATACGTAAGGAAAAATATGAAGCCTTAAACGAGCTTGCGATGACGAAAAATACTTTTATTTTGACGGGTTATATTCCGGAAAAGTATTCTCAAAAGCTTTCGGAAGAACTTGAAAAGCGTTTTAACTGCGCGGTTACAATATTCGATCTTGCGGAAGATGAAGAGCCTCCCGTTCTTTTATGTAACGATAAATTCTCTCGCCCCGTTGAGGGAATAACGGAGATGTATGCGCTGCCTAATAAACGAGACGTAGACCCGACCTCGGTAATGGCATTTTTTTATTATTTCTTTTTCGGAATGATGCTTTCCGACGCAGGATACGGGCTTGTTATGGTAATTGCCTGTGCGATAGCTTTAAAGAAAATGCGGCTTGAAGAAAAGATGAGAAAAACGCTTACCATGTTTATGTATTGCGGAATTTCCACCGTAATATGGGGCGCGCTTTTCGGCAGCTGGTTCGGAGATATTGTGCAGGTGGTTGCAAAGCAGTTCTTTAACGTTGAAATAGGAAGTATTGCCCTGTGGATGGAGCCGCTTTCAGACCCTATGACCCTACTTCTGTATTGCTTCGGCTTCGGAATAATACACTTATTTGTAGGCGTGGGAGTTAATTTCTACATGGAGTGGAAAGAGGGAAGAAAGCTTGACGCGGTATTAGACAATATTCCCATATATCTTACGATTTTGGGAGTTGCTCCCCTCGGAGCAAGCATATTGACTGCCGTCCCGCCGATACTTTCTCAAATAGGCGGTTACGTTGCCTTGGCGGGCGTTGCTCTCATAGTTTTGACTCAGGGAAGGAGCTCTAAATCGATTCTGGGAAGACTCGGAGGCGGTCTTTATGCGCTATATAACACCGCGACGGGCTATTTGGGAGATATACTTTCATATTCCCGCTTGCTTGCCTTGGGGCTTGCCACGGGCTCTATAGCCGGAGTAATAAATCTTATAGGAACAATGCCGGAAAACCTCGTTGTAAAAGGCATAATGCTGTTCTTTGTGTTTATAATAGGTCATGCGCTTAATCTTGCGATAAATCTTTTAGGCGCTTATGTTCATACCGACAGACTGCAGTTTGTAGAATTGTTTTCAAAATTCTATGAAGGCGGCGGAAGAGCGTTTAAACCGCTCACAGTACATTCTAAGTATATTAAATTTAAGGAGGAACGATAATGAATAATATAGGTGTTGCGCTTGCTGTTTTAGGAGCTGCGATTGCGGCGTTGTTTGCGGGTATAGGTTCCGCAAAGGGTGTAGGAATTGTTGGAGAGGCTGCTTCCGGAGTTGTTTCCGTTGACGCTTCAAAATTCTCCAAGGTACTTATTTTACAGCTTCTTCCCGGTACTCAGGGACTTTACGGTCTTCTTACCGCGGTGCTCTTACTCTCAAGAATAGGCGTAATCGGCGGCGAAATTGTTGACCTTACGCTTGCGCAGGGACTGATGTTTCTTGCGGCGGGTCTTCCGATAGGCCTTGTAGGTCTTTTCTCCGCAATGGCTCAGGGCAAGGCTGCTGCCGCAGGCGTTGGAATAGTTGCAAAGAACCCCGAAGAGAGCAGCAAGGGAACTATTATGGCGGCAATGGTTGAGACCTATGCTATTTTGGCTCTTCTTGTATCAATACTTATTATCTATAATATTCAGCTTTAAGCTTTACGGTATAAGGTTATGACCGGGTTAGATAAAATTATAGGAAATATCGACGAACAGGCGAAAAGAAGCGCTGCAGAGGTCTTAGACGAGGCGTCAAAAAAAAGGCAGAGCATGCTTGACGACGCCGCTTTACGGGCGAAAGAAAAATATGACAATATAATTTCCGAAGCGGAGAAAAAATGTGCGTTTAATTTAAAGAGCGCTAAAGCCTCCGCACAGTCTCAAACGGCGAAAAGCGTTCTTGCCGAAAAGGTGTATATTATAAATGAAACGGTTAACGAAGCAAAAAGGGCGATAATGTCTTTACCGCAAGAAGACTTTACGAAAATTATATTAAAGATGATATCTAACTGCGAAGTTAAAAATGACGGCAAGGTCGTTTTTAACGAGGCTTCGTTAAAAAAGCTTACTCCGGATTTTGAAAGCAGACTTGAAGAGCTTTCCGTCGGTAAACTGGTTTTAGAGAAAACGCCTTGCGATATTTCTGACGGCTTCATTATTAACTATGGGTTGATTGAGGAAAACTGCACCTTTGACGCAGTTATTTCGGCAAAAGAACCCGAAATTAAAGACGCGGTATCAAAAATATTGTTTGAGTGAGGTGAGTGTATGAAAGATATAGATTACGCATACGCCGTATCTCATATCCGTGCGCATGAAAGTGCGCTTATATCGACGCCGGCGCTTTTCGGGCTTGTCTCCTTAAACGACGTCGGTCAAATTTTAGAGGCGATTAGGCAAAACGGCTATAATATTGAAAAATATTCGGACGTAAACGAAATGCTTAATAAAAAGCTTAACGAGGCATATGAGCTTGTATATGAAGCGGCGCCTGAAAAAGAGGAACTTAAGCTTTTAACGGTAAGAAATGATTTTAACAATTTAAAGGCGGTTTTAAAGGCGATTGTAGCCGGAAAAGAAGCTTCCGACTGCTATACGTTTCCCACGTCGGTTGATATTGACGAGCTTAAAAGGCTGTTAAGCGAAAAGAAGTATTCCGAGCTTGACGAAAGCATGAGCTATATCGCCAAAAAGTCATACGATATTCTTGTAAGAAGCATGGACGCACAGCGCTGCGACGTATGCGTAGATAAGTTTACGTTAAGAGCAATGCAGCAGATTTCTCTTGAGCTTAAAAGCGATATTATTAAGCAATACGTTGAAGCGTTCGTTGCTTTTACTGATATAAAGACCGCTTTTAGGTGCGCAAGGACTAACAAGCACAGAAACTTTATTTACGACAGTATCTGCGGCAGCGCGGATCTTCCGAAGGAGTTTTTGATAAACGCTGCGGATAAAGGAGAACAGGAGCTTATGGATTATTTAGCTTCCTCTCCGTATAAAGAAGCGGCGGCTAAGCTTGCAAAATCCCCTCAGGCTTTTGAAAAATACGCCGACGACGCCTTGACGGATATTCTTAAAAAGGCAAAATTAAAGGCTTTCGGCATAGAGCCGCTTATAGCGTATTATTTTGCTTTTGAAACGCAGACAAAGTGCTTAAGAATACTTACGGAATGCAAAAAAAACGGAGTTGAGAATAAAGAAATAACCGAAAGGATGCGTGAGCTTTATGTATAAAATGGCGGTTATGGGAGATAAAGCGAGCATTTTCGGATTTGCTTCTATAGGCTTAAACGTCTTTCCGGTTGAAGAGGAAAAAGAGGCTAAAAAGCTGTTAAAGCGTTTATGCAAAAACGATTATGCGGTAATTTATATTACCGAAGCGCTTGCGGAAAATCTTAAGGAAGAAATTGACAAATACAGGCAGGAGAGCATACCTGCGATAATACTTATCCCCGGAGTAAAGGGCAACACCGGCGAGGGGTTAAGACAACTGAGTCTTTGCGTTGAGAAGGCTGTAGGCTCTGACATATTGTAAAAGGAGTAGCATGAGTAAATGAGTACAGGCAGGATTTTAAAAGTCGCAGGTCCGCTCGTTGTGGCAGAGGGTATGAGAGACGCTAATATGTACGACGTCGTAAGAGTATCGGAAGAGCACCTTATCGGCGAGATAATAGAAATGCATGAGGACAGAGCGTCTATTCAGGTATACGAAGAGACATCGGGTCTGGGAACAGGCGAAGAGGTGGTATCCACCGGAGAGCCGATGAGCGTTGAATTGGGTCCGGGTCTTATAGGTTCTATATACGACGGAATTCAAAGACCGCTTGACGACATAATGAAAATATGCGGCAACAACTTAAAAAGAGGCGTTGAAGTACCTTCGTTAAAAAGAGAAAGAGTATGGAGCTTTAAGGCGCTAAAAAAAGCAGGAGACGTTGTCTGCGGAGGCGATATATTAGGCACCGTTCAGGAGACGGATGTTGTTTTGCATAAAATAATGGTGCCTGTCGGAGTATCGGGAGAAATAAAAACGATTTCCGACGGCGAATATAAGGTTACTGATACAGTCTGCGTCGTTAAGACGGATAAGGGGGATAAAGAGCTTACTCTTATGCAGAAATGGCCCGTAAGAAAGGGCAGACCTTATAAGAAAAAGCTTTCTCCCGATAAGCCTCTTATTACAGGTCAGAGAGTTATCGACACTATGTTCCCTATAGCTAAAGGCGGCGTCGCCGCTATTCCGGGGCCTTTCGGAAGCGGAAAAACCGTAACGCAGCACCAGCTTGCAAAGTGGGCGGAGGCGGATATAGTAGTTTATATAGGCTGCGGCGAACGCGGAAACGAAATGACGGACGTTTTAAACGAGTTTCCCGAGCTTATCGACCCGCACACGGGAAAATCCCTTATGGAAAGAACCGTGCTTATCGCAAATACTTCGGATATGCCGGTTGCGGCAAGAGAAGCGTCTATTTATACGGGAATAACCATTGCAGAATATTTTAGAGATATGGGTTATTCCGTGGCATTAATGGCGGATTCCACTTCAAGATGGGCGGAGGCATTAAGAGAAATGTCCGGCAGACTTGAAGAAATGCCGGGCGAAGAGGGCTACCCCGCATATCTCGGCTCAAGGCTCGCACAGTTCTATGAAAGAGCGGGAAAGGTAATAAGCCTCGGCGGCGAGGGCAGAGAGGGAGCGCTTTCCGTAATAGGCGCGGTTTCACCTCCCGGCGGCGATATTTCCGAGCCCGTTTCACAGGCGACGCTCAGAATAGTTAAAGTTTTCTGGGGGCTTGACGCAAATCTTGCATATAAGCGCCACTTCCCGGCAATTAACTGGCTGACGAGTTATTCTTTATATACCGATACTCTTGAAAAGTGGTATGTTGAGAATGTTGACTCCGAGTGGATGAATTTAAGAAACAGGCTTATGAGTTTGCTTCAGGATGAAGCGGAGCTTGACGAAATAGTTAAAATGGTTGGTATGGACGCGCTTTCGCCTGCCGACCGTTTAAAGATGGAAACGGCAAGAAGCATAAGGGAAGACTTTTTACATCAGCTGGCTTTCCACGAGGTAGAC
>CAKSBK010000071.1 GCA_934438035.1 uncultured Christensenellaceae bacterium | reverse complement strand
CCGGACCCTCCGTTGTTAAAACCGCTTTTCTTTTAATTTCGCTTAATCCTTTAAGCTCCAAAACCGTTTCCTCCAAAAAAATACTGTCTTTTTATTATAATACATTTATGTGCTTTTCACAATTGAGCGTTTGCCCGGTCAAACGAAAAATGTTATACTTAAAAACAAGAGGTATATTATGAGCGGTTTTTTACCAATGACAAAAAAAGAAATGAAGGCTCTCGGCTGGGACATGGCGGATATTATAATCGTAAGCGCCGACGCATATATCGACCACCCGAGCTTCGGCGCGGCAATTATCGCAAGAGTTCTTGAAAACGCCGGCTACAAGGTAGGTATAATCGCGCAGCCGGATTGGCACTCTACAGACGATTTTATGCGCCTCGGAAAGCCCCGTCTTGCTTTTTATGTTTCCGGTGGCAATGTCGATTCAATGGTAAATCATTACACAGCAGCCAAAAAGCCCCGCAGCACGGATTTTTACACTCCCGGCGGAAAGGCGGGAAAGCGGCCCGACAGAGCAGTTATAGTCTATTCAAACATGATAAAGCGCGCTTATAAGGATATTCCCGTAGCTATAGGCGGAATAGAAGCGAGCTTAAGGCGCGCGGCGCATTACGACTACTGGTCCGATAAAGTGCGTCATTCAGTTTTAACCGATTCGGGCGCAGATTTACTCATGTACGGAATGGGCGAACGCTCTTGCGTTGAAATTGCCGACAGCCTTAACGCCGGAATACCCGTCGGAGAGCTTAAATACATCGCAGGAACCTGCGCAAAGACGACGACGCTTGAAGGCGTCACGGATTATATAGAAATCCCTTCATACGGTGAAGTTTCTTCTGACAAGAAAAAATACTGCGAAGCGTTCATGACGCAAATGAATGAAAACGACTTTATAAGAGGAAGACGTCTCGTTCAGGGCTATGAAAAGGGCTACATAATAATCAACCCTCCCTCTGCCCCGCTTTCAATGCAGGAAATGGACGACGTATACGCCCTGCCGTATATGCGCCGCCGGCACCCGTCGTATAAAGAGCATATTCCCGCTATCGATGAAGTTAAGTTTTCCATAACGTCAGTACGCGGCTGTTACGGCGGCTGTTCTTTTTGCGCATTAACATATCACCAAGGAAGAATTATAAGCGCAAGAAGCCATGAGAGCATTATTAACGAGGCTAAGCTCCTTACTAAAGATAAGGACTTTAAAGGATATATCCACGACGTCGGCGGGCCGACCGCAAACTTCAGAGCTCCCGCATGCTCGGATCAGCTTAAAAGAGGCGTATGTAAAAATAAAGCCTGCCTTTCACCGCGCTGTAAAAACCTTGAAGTCAGCCATGAAGATTATAAAAGACTGTTAATCGAATTAAGAAATCTACCCGGAATAAAAAAAGTGTTCATTCGCTCGGGACTCCGCTTTGATTATATTATGTATGACAAGGACGACAGCTTTTTAAGAGAGCTTATTTTACACCACATAAGCGGACAATTAAAGGTCGCTCCCGAGCATATTTCTGATAAGGTGCTTTTACTTATGGGCAAGCCCGCAAACAGCGTTTTTAACGATTTTCAAAAAAAATACGCCGCTTTAAATAAGGCGCTTAAAAAAGATCAATACATAGTGCCTTACCTGATGTCTTCACACCCGGGCAGCGACATGTCCTGTGCAATAGAGCTCGCAATGTATTTAAAAAAGCACGGGCTTCACCCCGAACAGGTTCAGGATTTTTATCCTACGCCCTCAACGCTTTCAACCACCATGTATTATACAGGACTTGACCCAAGAACAATGAAAAAGGTTTATGTTCCGAAAACCATGGAAGAAAAATCCTCTCAGCGCGCCCTTTTGCAGTATTACAAGGCGGAAAACCATCCAAAAATCCGTGCGGCGCTTATTAAAGCGGGAAGAAGAGACTTAATAGGCTACGGCGAAAACTGCCTTGTTCCGCCGGAAAAGCATATAAACTCTAACGATAGGCAAAAAACAAACAAAAATTCAAAAAAACAACGTCAAAACGCAAAGAAATCCAAAAGATAAACCTTGCAAACAAGAGCTGCGGCGCATATAATATGCCCCGCAGCCTTTTATCCGCCTATTATACTTTTCACTCTAACAAAAAATCGATTCTCATTTAAACCTTTAGTTAAATCGTGCCCGTTACCGTTATTTTTGCTGTTCCCGGCGTAATAGTAAAACTGCCGTCCTCGTTTTGAGCATACGTCGCTGCAGGAACCGTTATAAAGCCCGCAGTCGTTGCGAACTCTCCCGTTGCGTCGTTATACGTATAGTTTCCTTCCCCCATAAGCGTTCCGTTATACGCAGCCGTAAGGTTTTTCAAAACGGGTACGAACGTATCTGTTAAAACGACGTTGTCTGAAGCAAGCGCCTGAGTATTGCCTGTGTTTTCGATTATAAACGTATATGTGATTTTTCCGTTTTCATTTACTTTTTCAGGACATAAACCCTTTGTGATTAAAAGATTAACGCTGCTTTCGGCAGAAACCGTTTCCGTTGCGCTTAAAGGAGCGGATATTCCGCCGCCGGTAATCTGCGCAACGTTTGTAATAGTTGCTTCAACTCCTAACGGCGCAGCAGACGTAAGCGCCGCTTCGTAAACTATAATGGCATTTGCTCCTGCAGGAATATTTATCCCCTCTATAACAAGCGGAGGGCCTGCCTCAACCGTTAAAGAAGGCTGCAAAGCGCCGTTAACGTACAGCTTTACCGAATCCGCATAATATTCAAGCGGATACACGGTTTTTTCGTTAAAGATGTATCCTCCCAGGTCGTCGGTAATCGTTAACGCATTAAGAGGACTATCTGCGCTGTTGACAAGCGAAATCACATATGTAATAATATCTCCTTTTTCATAAGTAGCTTTAACGGCAGTTTTTGTCATGTTAAGTATCTGTACAATCTCGCCTGTAACGGTGTTGGAATTAAGCGTTCCTCCGTTATAAGAAAGCGTCGCATAATTTGAAAAATTCGCCATAGTTTTTATCTCCGATATTTATATTTGGGAATCCCCGTTAAATAATATGCATTAACACCCTATTAAGTTAACAAAAAAGCCGCCTTACGGCGGCATGTAATTATTAATCAAAAACTCCCATTCCCTTTGCAAGGTTAACTATAAAATCCTGTACGTTAGTAACTATGCCTTTTGCGCTTAAGCTTCCTCTGTCCGCAAGCTTGTTTACCGCAAATTCGGAAATATCAACGCAATAAAAATATACCTGCCTTATATTTCCGTTTTTATCTATCCTGTAAGACGGAGTCATATTCCCCGTTGCGATAGTATGAAGCGCCGTAGCCATACATATAACAGTCGTAGCGTCTCTAACCTGACTTCTCATTGCGTCCTGAGCCGCATATACGTCGGCATAAACGGGAGGAAGAGGCCCGTCGTCACGTATTGAACCCGCAAGAACATAGGGGATATTGTATTTTTCAAGCGTATATATTATTCCGTTATCTATTTTTTCATTCTTAATGAACTCGGCCACTGAGCCGTATTCTCTTACCTTGTTTATAGTGTCAAGATGATTGTAGTGTCCGTTCTTAACGCTCTTCTGAGTATATATATTTTGACCTAAGGACGTATTGAGATATGCTCCCTCAAGATCATGAGTTGCAAGTGCGTTTCCCGCCAAAACCGCGTCAACATATCCTCCCTTAATAAGGCCGGAAAACGCTCTTCTTGCGTCGCTGTCAAATGAAAACGCAGGACCCATAACCCAAACCACTTTGCCGTTAACTTTCTCATATTTTAAAAGTTCGTAAAGCTCGTCGTAATCTCTTGAAAAGGCGGTTTCTCTTGAGCGTCCCTGTCTGAAAGCAAACGTCTCTGTTTCGCGTTTTTCCTCGTTAAACCCGTTTTTGTGAAGATATATGCCTAAAGAGGCGTCTTCAGTCCTTCCTATAACCGTAAGCTCGCCTTTCTTTAAGGTCCTGAACTCTCTCACTTCAATTTTTTTACCGTTATATACTGCTACGCAGTCCATCCTGCTTTCTTCCGCAAGAAGCCACTTTCCGTCAATTTTAAAGTATTCCGGAAAAATACTCATTGCGTGAAAGCCGTCGGGCGCAACGCCGTCCTTTAAAACGGGCAGTAAAACCGCGTTAGGAGCATTTTTAAATTCATCCAAAGAAAAATCCGGCTTTATATATTTTTTAAGTTCAAAAGACATTTTTATCCTCCGTAAAATTAATGCTTTGCTTTTTTGTATATCTCGCTTATAAGCTCATAAGCTCCCTTAAAAACTATCAATGCGCCTATTATTATATATAATACAGAAAGATCCCATTGATATGCAACCCAAGCCAAAACTCCGGCTATTACGGATAAGACGGATTCTATCCACGCAAGCCACCAAAGCTTTTTTGCCTCTTCAGTCATCTTTTCCGCTTTTTTTATGCAATGTATTCCGTAAACAATAAGAAGTAATCCTAAAATCAGGTTGGAAGTAAACTCAACTATATAGCCGAAGAAAGAAAGCGCAAGAGTAACGGTTAATAACAAAGAATATGATATAATATGTATTCTGACGTCTTCTTTGGCTTTTTTTCTTATTCTGAAGTAATGTATTATTCTGTATACCGAAAACACAATTACCGCAAGCATCAGAACATACGAGAAAATTTTGAGCGTTTGTCCGGAAAGAAGCATAAACAACAGTCCGCAAACCACAGTAAAAATTCCCCTTAAAA
This sequence comes from uncultured Christensenellaceae bacterium, assembly GCA_934438035.1. Taxonomy (GTDB): domain Bacteria; phylum Bacillota; class Clostridia; order Christensenellales; family Christensenellaceae; genus HGM11616. Next base: position 1,238 of record CAKSBK010000071.1, on the reverse strand, counting down.
CATTCGGCTTTGTTGCAATGCTTTTAAAATCAATACGTTTTTTAAGCTGCTCCGCTCCCGATTTAACAAGCTTTTTAGCCGTGTCTTTCGAGCCGTCTTTCGTCCGCAAAACGGCTATAAGCACAGCCTCAAGCCCGTCTATACCGTTCTTTGAAAAATCAAGAATCGTTTTTGCGCCTCCCGCCTCCGCAGCTTTAAAAAAGTCCGCGGTAAACTCTTCTCTTTTTTCGTATGAAACGTTTTCAAACCACTCGTCGAATATTCCGTTCACCACAAGACATGCCGGGTCATGCTCGCTTGCCGTTAAAAAGCTGTCGTTTAAAATTTCCCAAGTCATGGAATGATGCTGCATAGGACCGTCCGCAGAGCTTTTAACTATAATTGTTTTACTGTCATGCAAAAACAGCGCTCCGACAATGCAATATTCAGGAACAATTCTTGTTATCCTGTCTCTAATTTCCAAATAATTACGGCTTTTTAAAAGCTTTTCCGTAAAACCGGGTCCGTCGTTGTCAAAAACGTCCGTAATATTCTTCTTGCTTTCTTTTGAACACATCATTGCGCCGTAAACCGCCAAATTCGCGCCCTTTGAATGTCCGCCTATTTTGTATTTTCCCGGCGTTTTTGAAATAACCCTGTCTATATATTTTGCAGCTTCCTCCTGGGCGGGAATTTTTTTATAGGTCATCATAAAATTTTCCTGCCAGCCCAAAAGCGTCTGGTCCGTTCCTCTAAAGGAAATATAATATGTTTCGTCTGAAAGAGCTATAGTAACGGCGGAAAACTGCATACCCTCTTTTCCGTTCAAAATATCACAGTAATTTGAAAGAATTGCCCCGCCGAATCTTTTTGATTCCGCCGCCGCCTGTAAAAAGGAAATATCTATATCGCCGCAGCATTTTACGGCATATTTTCCGCTTTTCTTTATTTTTTCATAGGCCTCTTTAACGGTAATTCCCTCGCCCGTTAACGGAACAACATCCGTATAGTCGATATATGACAATACTGCAAGCACAAGATTATCGGGAAGGTTAAACGGTCTTTCAAGAAGCGTAATATCCCCTCTCCATTTAAGATATTGCGTGACGTTTCCCATAGCGCACCTCAAAGCATGTTAGTTATTTAATTGTATCATATAAAAAAGCATAATAAAAGAGCAAACGCGATATGGCGCGTTTGCTCTAAAAAACTAATTTGCTCTATCAAGGCGCTTTTCTTTTAAAATCTGCTCCTTAAGC
>CAKSBK010000070.1 GCA_934438035.1 uncultured Christensenellaceae bacterium | reverse complement strand
CATAATTACAGAGGGATGCTCGGTTTACGGAACCGTAAGAAATTCGGTTTTATTTGCCGGAGTGGAAATCGAAGAGGGAGCCATCGTTGAAGACAGTATTATAATGGCGGAAACGGTAATTAAAAAGGGAAGCGTCGTCAGAAGAGCAATAATTGACGAAAACACCGTCATAGGACAAAACGCCGTTATAGGCGAGGAGGACGGAAAAATTGCCGTTATAGGCTCGGGCTGCACGGTTCTTGAGGGCGCCTGCATTAAGAGCGGAGCCATGATAGACCCCGACTCCAAAATAGTTTAAGTGAGGTAGAATATGCTTAAAAATGTATTCGGCTTAATATACACCGGCGAAGAAAACATGAACCTTATCGAGCTTACTTCAAGAAGAGCAATAGGCGCTCTTCCCGTAGGCGGCAGATACAGATGCATTGACTTTATACTCTCAAACATGGTTAATTCCGGAATAAGGAACGTAGGCGTAATTGCGCAAAAAAACTACAATTCTCTTATGGACCATTTGGGAAGCGGAAAGGAATGGGATCTTTCAAGAAAAAACGACGGCTTGTTCGTCCTTCCTCCTTTTGATTCGGCATCAAACAGGGGATACGTAAGAGGCGTTTGCGACGCTATCAGAAACGCTATGCCGTATATCAGAAGAGCTTCTCAGCAATACTGCGTTATGAGCGGAAGCTACACCATATTTAATGCGGATTTTGAAGCGCTCGTTAAAAGTCATATTGAAAGAAATGCGGATATAACGATGCTCTATAACGAGAGAATGCGCCTTATGGATGAAGAAGTGCGTTTTCTTGATACGAGAATTTTCTTGAATGAAAACAACCGCGTAATAGATATGGAAATGAATTCCGCAATGCCTACCTCTTCTCTTATCGGTATGGATACATACATAATAAGAAAAGACCTTCTTGAATATCTGATTGAAGACGCAACGTCAAGAAATAAGTTCGACTGGGTTCAGGACGTGCTTATTCCTAACGTAAACAGGCTTAAAATATATGCCGTAAAGCACGAAGGCTATGTCGGAAGAATGCACTCCGTAAAGGCTTATTTTAACATAAATAAAGATATTATTTCCCCGGAAGTGAGAGCGGACTTGTTTAAAAAGGACAGACCGATTTTTACCAAGATAAAAGATGAAGCTCCCACAAAATTCGGTGAAAACGCCTGCGTCTCCAACTCCATAATCGCAAACGGCTGCACTATTGAGGGAACGGTGGAAAATTCCGTTTTGTTCAGAAATATTCACGTCGGCAAGGGAACGGTTATTAAAGACAGCATAATCATGCAGGATTCTCAGGTTTATAATAATTGCATGTTAGAAAACGTTATTTTGGATAAATCCGTTCATATAAGAAGCGGAAACAACCTTGTCGGCGCGCAGAATTATCCTATGATAATTAAAAAGGGAGTGCTTATATGAGAGAAGTAAAAAGCGTTTTGCTTGTCGGCGCGGAATGCGCTCCGTTTGCAAAAACAGGAGGGCTTGCGGACGTCATAGGCACGCTGCCCTCCGCGCTTAAAAAACGCGGCATAGATGCAAGGGTCATTATGCCGCTTCACGCCAAAATAAAGGAAAAATACAGATATGAGCTTTATCATATATGCAGCTTTTATGTCTCGCTTGGTTGGAGGAACCAGTTTGTAGGCGTTGAAACGCTTACATATAACGGCATACAATATTATTTTATAGATAATGAGTATTATTTCGGCGGCGCCATATATAAAGGCGGCGAAGCAGAGGGCGAGCAATACGCATATTTTCAAAGGGCGGTTTTGGAAGCGCTGAGCCTTATTGATTTTAAGCCGGATATAATACATGTAAACGACTGGCATACCGCCGTTATACCTATGCTCATTAAAACGCAGTATTCCTGCTTTAATGACGTTAAAACGGTTTTTACTATTCATAATATCGCATATCAAGGCAGATTCAGCCCGTTTTTCGTTAAGGATTTGCTGGGTATAAGCGATTATTACCTTACAAGCGAATTTATGGAAGCGTACGGAGACGCTAATTTTTTAAAGGCGGGAATTGTTTTTTCCGATAAGGTAAACACCGTTTCGCCGTCGTATGCGAAGGAGCTTATGTTCCCCTATTATTCGGAGGGTATGGACGGCGTTTTAAAAAAGCGGGGAGAGGATTTTTGCGGCATAATAAACGGAATCAACGTAGACGTCTTTAACCCGAAAAACGACGAAGCAATTTCCTATACGTACGGAGCAGGAACGGTTTCCGAGCTTTCCGGAAAAGCTAAAGACAAAACTGCGCTTATAAAAGAGCTTTGCCTTAACGCAACGGCTAAAACGCCTGTAATATCGCTTGTAAGCCGATTAACGGAGCAAAAGGGCATCGACCTTATAATGTATGCCCTTGACGGCTTAATGGCGTTAGGAGTGTGTTTTGTCGTTCTCGGAAGCGGTGAAAAAAGATATGAGGATTTCTTTAGATATGCCGCCGCAAAATACCCGGGAAAGGTCTCGTTTTCCGGTAATTATGACGAGAACCTTTCGCACAGGATATACGCAGGAAGCGATATTTACTTAATGCCATCTAAATTTGAGCCCTGCGGTATTTCTCAAATGATTGCAATGCGCTACGGAACGCTCCCCGTGGTTAGAGAAACGGGCGGCTTAAGAGATACCGTAACGCCGTATAACGAATATACGGGCGAGGGAACGGGCTTTTCGTTTGCAAATTATAATGCCGACGAAATGCTTAACACCGTAAGAATAGCCGTGGAGGTTTTTAACAACAACAAGCCGGCTTTCAGAAAGCTCGTTAAAAACGCAATGAACGAAGATTTTTCGTTTGACGCGTCTGCAAAAATGTACGTAGACCTTTATAATAAGGCGCTCAATAAATTTTAAATATTTGGCGGAGGATAAAATGGCAGGATATATTAACCCTGAAATAAACAAAATTCTTGACAAGCTTAAAACTCATTTCGGAAAAACAATAGAAACCGCAACAACCAGGCATATTTACGAAGCGGTTGCTATTTGCGTAAGAGACGAAATTATAGACACATGGCTTAACTCAAAGCAGAGGATAGATTCCGAGGGCAAAAAAATGTTGGTTTACATGTCTGCGGAATTTTTAATCGGCAGAGGTCTTGTGAACAATTTAATCAATTTAGATCTTTTTCAGAAATATGAAGACGCTCTTTACGAATTGGGCGTAAATATTTACGACGTCGAAAACGAAGAACACGACGCCGCCTTGGGAAACGGCGGTTTGGGCAGGCTTGCCGCATGTTTTTTAGACGCTTTGTCTACGCTTAATCTGCCCGCAATGGGCTGCGGAATCCGTTATGAACACGGCTTGTTTAAGCAGCGCATTTTAGAGGGCGCGCAGGTTGAAATTACAGACGATTGGATAGACACGGGCTATGTTTGGGAGGTTGAAAACCCGGACGAAGCTGTTGAGGTTCATTTCGGAGGAAAGATAACGGAAGATTGGTCAAACGGTAAACTCAGAATAATTCATGAGGATTATTCAACCGTAATAGCTGTTCCGTACGACATGCCTATAGTCGGCTATGAAACGCATACTCCCGCTACGTTGAGATTATGGTCTGCAAGAGCGCAGAAGACGCTTGATATGCAGTATTTTAACAAGGGCGATTATGTGAGAGCCTCTGAAGAAAGAGAGCTTGCCGAGGTTATTTCAAAGGTGTTATATCCCGAGGATAACCACGATGCCGGAAGGCAGCTGCGTTTAAAGCAGTTCTATTTCTTTACCTCCGCAACGATGCAATACCTTGTTAAAAGACATAAAAAATTATACGGTGATTTACATACGCTTCCCGACTATATCACTGTACAGATAAACGATACTCACCCCACGCTTTCCATACCCGAGCTTATGAGAATACTTATGGATGAAGAGGGCTTTGGATGGGACGAAGCGTTTGACGTGGTTTCAAAAATATTTAATTACACAAACCATACGATTATGCAAGAGGCGCTTGAGTGCTGGCCGGAGGACATGTTTAAGCTGCTATTGCCGAGAATTTACAGAATTATTCAAATAATGAATGAAAAGTACTGTCAGAATTTGTGGCAATTCTATGAGGGCGATTTTGATAAAATAAGCAAGATGTCCATTATTGCATATAACCAGATACGTATGGCTAACCTCTGCGTTGCGGTATGCGCAAGGGTAAACGGAGTTTCCAAGCTTCACGGCGAAATATTAAAGAGCAAGATTTTCAGAGACAGTTATGTTATAAACCCGTCCAAATTTTTAGCAATTACAAACGGAATTACTCACAGGCGTTGGCTTTTAAAGGCAAACCCGGAGCTTTCCAAGCTAATAAGCGATTATATAGGTGACGATTTTAAGCTTGACTATACTCGCTTTGAAATGTTAAAAGCATTTATTGACGATGAAGATTATATTTCCCGCTTTGAAGATATTAAAAAGGAAAATAAACACAGACTTTCCGAATACGTATATCAGAAGCAGGGCATTAAGCTTAACGAAAACGCCTTATTTGATGTGCAATGCAAAAGGCTCCATGAGTATAAGCGCCAGCTTTTAAAGGTTCTTCATATAATTTATTTATATAACCGCCTTTTAGCCGACCCCTCAAGCTTAAAGCAGCCTATTACGTTTATATTTGCGGCGAAGGCTTCCCCCGGCTACGCAAGAGCGAAAAATATTATAAGGCTGATAAACGCAGTTGGCGACCTCGTCAATAACGACGAGCGCATAAACAAGCTTCTTCAGGTTGTATTTATTGAAAACTACTGCGTTTCCGCCGCTGAGGTTATGATTCCCGCAACAGACGTTTCAGAGCAGATTTCCACGGCTGGAATGGAGGCCTCGGGAACGGGAAATATGAAATTTATGATGAACGGCGCAGTAACAATAGGTACAATGGACGGCGCTAACGTTGAAATTTGCGAGCAGGTCGGTAAAGACAACATGTATATATTCGGCTGTTCCGCAGACGAAATTTTCTCCATGAAGAGCCGCAGAAGCTATCGTCCCTCAGACGTATACGAGCATGATTCAGAACTCAGAAACGTACTCTCAAGGCTTGTTGACGGTTCGCTTCCAAATACCCTTGACAGACAGTTTTCAGACATTTATCAGTCTTTGCTGTTTGGTGATTTCGGTACTGCGGATCAATATTTTGTGCTTAAGGATTTCAGAAGCTACGTTGAGACCTACGACAGAATGCTTAAGGATTACGCAGATAAGAAGAAGTGGTATAAGATGGCGGCGTATAATACCGCTAAAAGCGGAATATTCTGCGCAGACAGAACAATTAAAGAATACAACGAGCAGATTTGGAAGCTCGAGCCGCTCGATTGATGAAGGGCTTTATATTTCATAATTCGGCTGACGAAAATTTCAGAACTCCTTTGGGAGCGGTTAATACGGGGGAGAGCGTTACGCTTTCCCTCTATCTTCAGGCGGAAGACGTAAAAAACGTATTTTTAAAGGTTTATTCTGCTGATAGCGTCGAATTTTTTCCGATGACCGAGGAAAACTCTATATACAGCGCAACGATATATTCCGGAGACGTTCCCTGCGTAAAAAACTATGTTTTTAAAGTCGTTATGGGCTCCGAAACTTTTTACTATAGTCCGAAAGACGGGCATACTTGCGGAATAGGCGATTTATTCACCTGCGAAAAGTCTTCATATCAGATTACGGTGGTTAAAAATGGTTTTAAAACGCCGGATTGTTTTAAGGGCGCGCTTATGTATCAGATATTTCCCGACAGGTTCTGCGTTTCGGGAGAAAATTTAAGCTCCGGAAAAGAGTATCATGAGAAAAAAGGAAGAACGGTTTACATTCATAAGGATCTCTCTGAAAAACCCGACTATCTTCCGAGAGCGGGGGAAAAAGATTATTCACCGGTTGATTTTTACGGAGGAGATTTAAAGGGAATCGCTTCAAAGCTTTCGTATCTTAATTCCTTAGGTGTGGAGGTTATTTACCTAAATCCTGTTTTTGAGGCATATTCCAACCACCGCTATAACACTGCGGATTATATGAAAATTGACCCGTTTTTGGG